>JAYTTR010000027.1:0-12034 GCA_043744935.1 Gemmatimonadaceae bacterium | reverse complement strand
CGGACCATCGGCGCTTGCCGTGCTTCGCGAACGCGGGCTGCGCGCCGAGGACGTCGATGTCATGCCCGGCGCATCGGGTGGCGCGAAGTGGTTGGCGCTCGCTGGGTTAGATCGATTTCTCTTTGGTGAATTTTTTCAGGCCGCGCGCACACGACCACTGCATTTGATCGGCTCATCAATTGGGACCTGGCGCATGGCGTGCCTCGCCCAGCGCAGTCCGCTCGATGCGTTGAGGCGTGGACATCACGCGTACATTTACGCGCAGCGCTACTCAAGGAGGCCCTCCACCCGCGAAGTGACGGAGGTCTTGACGCGTGCCCTCGACGCGCTGCTTGGTCCCGACGGCGTGGACGAAATTCTCACCCATCCCTACGCGCGTCTGCACATCATCACGTCGCAGGGTCGCGGACTTGCGACCAGTAAGCATCGGTCGATTTTGGTGGCAGCAATTGCACTCGCCGCGGCCGGCAATGCCATCAGTCGACGCACCCTCGCGCTACAAATGCGCCGTTTCATTTTTCACAGCGCTGGTGACTCCACACCATTTGCTGGCTTGAGCGATTTACCCACGACGCACGTAGTGCTCACGCGCGACAATCTTCGAGCGGCATTGCTGGCGTCCGGATCAATTCCATTGCTTGTTGAGGGAGTAAACGTACCGGGCACGCCCGGCGGCATGCATTGGGATGGTGGCGTGCTGGACTATCACCTCGACCTCGACTTTGGAGCGGGCAATGGACTCGTGTTGTATCCGCATTTCTATTCGCACGTCGTGCCAGGGTGGTTCGACAAGGCGCTGCGCTGGCGACGTGCTGACGGTGCGAATTTTCAACGGGCATTGCTGATTGCGCCATCAGATGAATTCGTTGCATCACTTCCGGGCGGGAAAATTCCCGATCGTCGCGACTTCTACGCGTTCAGCGACACCGAACGCATGGACCGCTGGCAGCGTACGGCTGATGCTACGGAACAGCTCGGAGATGAATTGCGAGAGCTATTGGCAACCGGCCGCCTCGCCGATCGTGTGCAACCGTGGTGAATGCGGCGCCGTATCGCACGAGCGTAAATGTCATCCGATTTGTAGCCGGAATCTGGCCGCGCTTCCCAACGCCAACAACGAGATCGTGATCCGCGCAGCGATGGCCGCACCTGTCGTCTCTTCACCGTGATCGACGACGTCACTCGCGAAGGCCTGCCGATCAAGGCCGATCTTTCGCCACCTGCCGAGCGCGTCGTGCGCGCACTCCATCAGCGGATCACGTCGCGCGGACCACCACGGCGGATTCGCTGTGACAACGGGCGTGACTACATCGGACACGTCATGCACGCCTGGGCGAAGCAGCGACACATTCATCTCGACTTCATTCAACCAGGGAAACCGCAGCAGCACGCGTCTGTCGAACGCTACGATCGCACGGTGCGATTCGACTGGCGCTCGCCGTGGCGCTTCGACCGCATCGCCGACGTACAAGAATCCGCAACGCGCTGGCGCTGGACGTACAACAACGCGCGCCCCAATATGGCGTTGGGTGGCATTACCCCGATCATGAAACTCGCACGCGCAGCGCAGCTCCACTTACGGCATCAATTAAAAAAGGGTGGATTACCCAGTCTCGAAGTCCGTGCAGACACGCTGGTCGGAGGGTTGCGCTGCACTTGGAGCAGCACCTTTTACCGTACCGACGGAATTTGCACCATTGGGTTTACGACGGAGATGTCGACCGGCGCTAGGGGATTCGTTTCCGTGTCAGGTGCCGGTGAGAGGTACTAGGCCGTGGAGGCATACCGCGCCACTCCAAGTTTTCCCCGCTTTGCCACGTACATCGCGGTGTCGGCGCACTTGAGTAACTCGGGCGCAGTGCGTGCATCGTCGGGGTAGATCGCAATGCCAATGCTCGCACCAACAACGAGTTCGGTCGTGTCGACGACTATGGGTTCCGACGTGCGTCCAGCGAGGTGGGTCGCTAATGCGATCGCGGCTTCATCGGCCTGAACTTCGAGCAGTAACACCAAAAACTCATCACCACCGCGGCGTCCCACGCTGTCGCCACCTCTGATCGAGTGCGTCAAGCGACTCGCGACTTCTTGCAGCACGCGATCACCCACGTCATGTCCGTGCGTGTCATTGATCAGCTTGAAGCCGTCGAGATCGAGGAAGAGCACCGCGAGTCTCCATCCATGTCGCCGCGCCTGCTCGAGTGCCTTGTCGAGGCGATCATTGAACAACGTGCTGTTGGGCAGCGTCGTGACCGCATCATGCATGGCCCGATGACGTGCCTGTTCTTCCGCGGCTAGACTCTCCGTCAGTGCCGAGGACGTTTGGCGGATGCGACGCTCGAGTGAATCGCGGTGAGCGACCTCTTCGGCGAGTGCGACATTCACCGCGACGAGTTCGTCGGCAGCTTCTTGCACTTTCACCTCGACCGCTTCGCTCTTGTCGAGCGCGTGCTGCACGTTCACGAGCGGGACGCCGGCATCAACGTCGTCTTTCAGCACAGCATTGACATGCGACAAATCGAGCGCGGCCTCTTCCATCTTTTCCTTCACCCGCTCGCTCTGATCGAGCGCCTGCTGCAACGGAGGAGTGGTTGAACGGTTGTGTTCCGACGCAGGTGTCTCGCGCATCATCGGCCGCGCGGTCGAGGGCCGGGCCTCAGCGCTCGAATAATCAGGAGTAGTGCCACTGCTCCGACGAACGCGATCGTGATTGTGGCAGCGATTCCGCCATACGGAAGTGAGACACCGAGGGTGGCAAAGAGCCAGCCACCGATTACGGCACCGCACACGCCAACGATGATGTCTCCAATAAGTCCGTATCCGAGACCTCCGACGACTGCGCTGGCTAACAGTCCGGCAACGAGACCAACGATGATCCAGGTGATGAAATCCATGTCATATTTCTTGAAAGGAGCGGCCGCTGAAACGGCGCACGCGGTGGGAAAGATCGACTTTCGTGGGAGACGCTCAGGATTTTTTGGTCGGAAGCGGTTGTCACACGCTAACTAAAGGTAGTGCTCGAAATCATGATTGAGGACACAATTTGCATGATCGAGGGTGAGGTGCGCGAGGCCGAGATGGTGCCGTCGAGGCCCATGTACACGACATTGTCGTTATCGATGACGCGGAAATCCGCACCGAGCAGCAGCGGTGTTCCCGCGGTGGCGCTGGCGCGTCGGACGAAGCGCCTCCGGCTCGACGCGGAGAGGGTGATGACTGTCGCGTACTTGTTCGCGCCGCTGGCGCACAGCACGTCCGACGACGTTGATGACAGCAGAGCCGCGGTAAACTGAGCGCCATCGTTTCGCGTTCCATCGGCGAAAAGAATCGCTCCGACACAGCCAGATGTTGCACGCGAACGTCCCACTCCTCCACGTCAACGCCGACAGCGCGACCACGTGCTATGGCGAGTAACACGACGCTTCCGGACAGGACGGCGAAAAGTTTTAATCCGATTCACACTGGAAGCAAAGGCGAACGCGGAAGGATTCGTGACCGTGTTTCCAACGCGCTTTCGTACTGCTATTCGGAAGACGACAACAACGACGGTGATTTCATTGACGGCGGCGACTTCAAAGCGGGATAGGAAATTCAATCGGAATCGGTCGAGGATCAGTGGTTATATGGGTCAATCACCGAGGAGGCGAGTCGCGACAGGAAAGCGCGGCGGCTGCAGCGCGACAATACGCTCCGACGTTCTGCCTATTCGCGGCGATGATGATCTGCGCGAGGATCACGCGGAGCAGCGTCGACGTCCGCTAACCCTTGTGCGCACGCGAATCGCGACCGGATGCGCGCCAGGGGCTGCAGTAGAGATCGTGTCGATCCCGCATCATCCGCATGCGTGGCCTAGTGGGCGAAGCACGTGGTGGTTCGGTCAGCGCCCGTCGCTGGCGGTAGATGGT
Source organism: Gemmatimonadaceae bacterium (assembly GCA_043744935.1). GTDB lineage: Bacteria > Gemmatimonadota > Gemmatimonadetes > Gemmatimonadales > Gemmatimonadaceae > Gemmatimonas. The sequence goes on along the minus strand of JAYTTR010000027.1, from coordinate 8,132 downwards.
TCGGCGCTGGTTGTCAGGTTCTTTGCGTCACTGTTGCCGCGCGCAACGGGTCACCGCTAGTTACCGGCCGTGAAGACGCTTGAGGAACCCAATCGCATCGACGCTGTGCATCGCCCAAATAATTGCGACGAGTGCTGCGACGACGACCGCAATGTTTGTAAGCCTGCGAGTCATGGAATCTCCGGAATCAGACGTGAGAGAGAGCGTCGCGCACGGTGAGACGCGCGGCTCTGACGGCAGGGTACCAACTCACCAGTGCGGCGCCCAGCAGCAGGCCAGTGATCCAGATTGCGACACCGGTAGGCGACAGACGCAGCACGAGTTCCTGATTCGCAATCGACGCAAGCACGGCACCGACGACATTCGACACCAGTCGCGACACAATCACCGCCACGATTGCGCTCAACAGCGCAATGCAGAGCCCCTCGGCCAGCACGGTGACCATGATGTCAGATCGACTGCATCCGATGGCGCGCATCACGCCAAACTCGCGCGTGCGCTCGAGCACCGACACGCCGAGCGATGAGGCGAGGCCGATCATGGCAACGATCGCCATCACGAGCGCGATGATGCCGAGTGCGAAGACGAGTATGTACACGTGCCCGCCCTGCGCGCTGGCCATTTGTGCCTCGGTGATCACGTTGCTTACTGCGATGCCTGCGCTGTCAAGCGCTTCGACAATTCGTCGCGCTGCATCCGGCGTCGACACATCCGGCGTCGACACATCCGGCGCAAACGTGATAGGGACGGCGTTCGTACTATCCGCCCGCTGCGTGGCGCGCGCGAATGTCGCGGGCGTCACCATCGCGGAACCCGGTGTCAACGGCTGGCGAATGAATCCAACGACGCGTAATCGCAACGGCCGATGATTCACACGCAGCACCACCGTGTCACCGACCCGCACATCCTGAAAGACGAGCGAACGCGCCAGACCGTTGATCACGACCGCGTCAGTATCGCCGGGCGCGAGCCACCGCCCGCCACTCATGCGATGCGTGATGGCCTTCGTATCCGGCGGCGCCTCGCGCAGCACGAAGCCACCGTGTCCGCCATCAGGATAGCCACCCGTCACTTCCAGCTCACCCGGTGTGGTGCGCGACGCACGCGATCCGGCCCACGACTCCACGCGCGCGACACCGCGCATCGCCGCGATTCGGCTCATGATGGATGCACGTGTGACGTCATCGCGTAACCAGATCTCGGCGCCAAAATCGCGGTCATCAATCGCGTCGGCCACACTGCGCTCCCATGCGGGCTTGAGATCGAGGCTTGCGATGAACAGAGCGCCCGCCCCCGCCAAGAGCGACGCCGTCAACACAAGCCGTCCGCGACGCCGGAACAGGTTACGAAACGCGAGTGTCAGCGCAGGTGAGTGAAAGCGGATGCGCAGAAGCATGTGCGAGATGAGCCCAGATTTCCAATCGCCGGCTGAAATGCCATGATCGTCCAGCGCTTCACGCACTGTACGCCACGCCGATCGTCGGATGGGGACTGCGGCCGCAATCAGAGGCGCGGCAATACCAAGCGCGATCGCGGTGAGATACACCCACCACGGCAGCGCGACACTCTCGATGCGGAGGTTGAGCAGCTCGCCAACCACAGCAACCAGCTTGCGTCCCGCCACCAGACCGAGTGGAAGACCGACCACTACGGCCGCCGCGCCGAGGCTAACCACGAGCGTAAGGTAGAGCGACGCGATCTGGCTGCTGCGTGCGCCGATGGCCTTCATGATTGCGATCTGCCGCAGCTGTTCGGCGAGCAGGCCATTGACGACGGCCGATGTAAGTACCCCGCCGAGCACAAGTCCGAGCAGACTGAAAACCAGGAGCATCGTGATGACCGCGTTCATCTGCGACTGATGCGGATGCCGACGTGGTGGCGGCACCCGCGCATCCAGCACGTGTGCGCCGCGCGCGGCGAGCCACGGCGCGAGCGCACGCATTGTGGAGTCGATCGCAGTCTGTCCGGCGGTTTGATCACGTACGACGAGCTTCAGGATCGTGAACGACACCGGCTCATCGAGTGCGATGAGCGTTCGCGCCGACAGGTAGCCGTACACCACCTGCTCCTGCCACGCGGGCGCCACGCCGGGATCGTGAACCGTCCCCGCAATCACGATCGATCGTTGCCCGCCGGTTGGCAGTTCGACATCGATGCGCGCACCGATAGCGGCGTGCGTCAGTGCAAGTGCGCTGCGCTCGATCATGATCGAGCCATCCGGTGCGGGCCACTGCCCCGACTCTGGATGCACCATGCCAATGCGCGACGCTGCAAAATCGGGTACCACGAACAGCAGCATTGGAATACGCTCGCCGCTCGCGAGATGCAAACGCGCCGAGAGCGTTGCGCCGCGATCGGCCTCGCGAATCGCAGGAGAGGCGCGCACTGCGGCGAGCAGGGAATCGCTCACTTCCGTATCCAGATACAGCTGCGACGACGCCGGATTGGATACGATGTAACTCCGAGGAACCTCTCGGCGGAGAACTGCGAATGTCGTCAGCATCGTCACGACGGCGGCCAGACTGACCGCCAGCGCCGCGACGATCATCAGCACGCGACCCTTAGCAACGTGCACATCGCGCCAGACTTTCGTCCACCGCGTGCTCACGCCGGTACCGCAGCGCGTGGCCGTGTGTCACGCACGACAGCGCCGTCAGCGAGTGCGATAGTACGCGTGAACCACGCATCCACCTGTGTTTCATGCGTCACAGTGAGCACCGTCTTACCACTGTCGGCGAGCGATGCGAGCAGCGTCATCACATCGTGAGCGGTGACGGAATCGAGGTTACCGGTTGGTTCGTCAGCCACCAGCAGCGGCGGATCATTCGCGAGGGCACGCGCGATCGCGGCGCGCTGCTGCTGTCCACCGGAGAGGTCTGCCGGCACTTTGTCTGCCTGCTCCACGATACCCAGTCTATCCAGCAGCGCCAGCGCACGCGTGCGTCGCTGCACTGCCGGGAGCGAGTTGCAGAAGTCCATCGGCAGCATGATGTTCTCCGCCACCGTGAGCGTTGGCAGCAGCTGGAAGAACTGAAACACGATACCAACGTTCCGCCCACGCCACTGCGCCAGTTGCTCCTGTGACATACGATGGATCGCCTGCCCGCCGATGACAATTTCGCCCGACGTCGGCGAATCGATTCCGGTGAGAAGATTGATCAATGTCGTTTTGCCGCTGCCGGATCTGCCGACAACCGCGACGGATTCGGATTGCCCGATCTCGAGCGACAGGTCGTGCAGCGCGGTGAATCGCCGATCGGGTAGTCCATACTGCTTGGAGACGCCGCTCAATCGGATAAACGGTGAGGCTGCCTGATGATCGTGCTACGTGCGGCTCCTTGAGGATCGTGGCACCGTTCAGCATACTGCGCGGGATCAACGCCGAGCGACACATCCAGCGCATTTCTGTTCGTTTCCGGATAGCGGCGTCACTTTTGTTCAGGAATGTCTGATGGTGGCGGCGCAGAAAGCACCCGATCGTCGCGTGCAGCGGACCCGAAGCACGTTGCTGGACGCGCTGCGCACTCTGTTGATGGAGCGCGGCTATGAGCGGCTGACGATTCAGAATATTCTCGACCGCGCCGGTGTCGGACGGGCCACGTTCTACATGCACTACGAGAGCAAGGACGATCTGCTCGCGGCGAGCATTGACGGTCTGCGCCAACGATTGCTGCAGGAAGCGAGTCTGCGATCAACTGAACGACTGGCGGTGGTGCTGCCGCTGTTCGAACACTTTGACAATCACCGCAGCATCTACCGCACGACGATCGGTCGACGCGGCGAAATCACGGTCGGTCGCATGATACGGCGGATGCTGCGCGATCTCATGCGCGACGACATCGCGGCTGCGGCCCTTCCACAAAACAGCGCGCTGGTGGACATGACCACCGAGTACGTGGTCGGCGCGCTGTGGGCGACGGTCGTGTGGTGGATGACGTCGCAGCCAACGCTCACCTCCGCAGAAGTGAACGACATATTCCGCCGGCTGGTTTTCAATGGCATCGCGGAGTAACGCAAAACCTTTCAATGAATTCCGCATCGCCAACAGTTTGCCCGCGATGTCGCAACGTTTGGTCAACCGATCGGAGCTTTCACTTCCGAATTCACGAACACGCTCGGGATCGCCAACGACTGCAACATGTCGTTGAACTTGCGAATATCGTCAATTTCGATCTGCTCCACGCGCTTCAGCTGCACATCCAGCTAACCTGACAGATTAGTGAACACTTCGCCGTGTTGTTGCGTCGTCGCGTAGGCACTCGATTGCAGCTGCGAATTGAGCGTGATGAACCAGTTGTACAACCGCACCGGCTGATCGAGCGTGCGCTGATCAACGTGGCATGCTGTTTCGAACAATTCGCCGCGCACCGGTTCCAGCTTTTCGCGTGCGGCCTTCGCCTGCCCGAAGCGCGCCTCCAGCAGTGACTGCATATCTTGCAGATGCTCGACACGCTCGACCGGCTCCGTGAGACGCGACAACCGCGCACTAGCGACTGCTAGTGTCTTTCCCGACGATCAACCGCACGGTGTACATGCCCGGCGGAACTGGTCGGTCCGGACATGTCCGCCAAAAAAAAGGTAACTCGCCACCCATCTGGTGAAAGCAGTGCGGGCAGAATGTCACGATCGTTTTCACCTGATAGCCATTGAGCGCTTCAATCACGCCCTTGGCTAACGCCCACCCACGTGTAGCGAACAGTTTTGGTTGCTGATTGTCCGTCCACGCATCCTGCCACAGCGTGAAGACTTTTTTCGGCTTTGAGCGACGTACGCGCGATAGCGGGAACCGTTTCGGTTCCGGAAGCGACGTACCATGCGTGAGCCGACGGAGTGAACGCCGAGCGACCGAACAACGGACTCGCCGATAGAACGGTGATTCGCGGCAGCAGTGTTTTCATGATGCTGACCGCTACCCAACCGCGGCTTCAAACAGCAGCAACGTCGCAAGCGGAGACGCAACCACAACCGCACCCGAGTATCCACGACGCGGTGCAATGGCACGCATCGTCCACCGCGATGGGGCATCTGCATCCAATCGATCCGCCATTAACATTGCCGGTGCATCAGGGTGGAGTGACACATCAAAATGCTGCAAACCGCGCGTGATACCTCGCCCAGTCGCTTTCAAGTACGCTTCCTTCCGCGACCATGCGGCGAAAAACCCTTCGATCACCCGCCCGTCTGCATCAAGCGTGCGCAACGTTTCGCGTTCCATCGGCGAAAAGAATCGCTCCGACACCGCCAGATGTTGCACGCGAACGTCCCACTCCTCCACGTCAACCCCGACAGCGCGACCACGTGCAATGGCGAGTAACGCCACGTTGCCGGAATGCGACAGATTGAACTCAATGACCGACGCATCGTCCAACGGCGATTCAAGAAATGGTTTGCCGTGCGCACCCATACGAAACCGAAGCTCTGTGGCCGTCGCCCCGAGATATCCGGCCAGAATTTGTCGCATCACTCCGTACGCCACAACAAACCGACGCGTATGCTCGGCGTTGATGAAACGATCAGCACGTGCCTGTTCTTCAACGGGAAGAAGCGACCGAAGTCCGCTCACATCGTGCGGTGCGTCGAGCAGAATACGCCACACGTGCGCATCACGTGCGCCTAATAACGGTGGCACGCGTACGTTTGTATGCTCCATCCAATAGTCTTCCGTTCGCGCAGCCGTCATCGTACGACCAGCGTCTCCAACGCACGACGCACCACATCCGGAATCGCGATTGACGCACGCGTCACACGATCGACGTAGACGTGCACAAAATGTCCAACCGCCGCGGCAGCAAGATCGTCGTTGCGAAAGAGCGCGATCTCGTAACGCACGCTGCTCCGGCCCAACGTGGCCACGCGAATTGCAACGGTCACGCGGTCGGGAAAGGAGAGCGGTTTTAGATACCGGCACTGTGTTTCCACGACGAGTCCGATTGCTGGACTCGTTTGCACATCCAGCACTCCGCGCTCAATCAGCCAGCGATTCACGGCCGTGTCGAAGTAGCTGTAGTACACCACGTTGTTGACGTGACCATACGCGTCATTGTCCATCCATCGCGTATCGAGCGAAGTGAGATGCGCAAACCGCTCGCGCGTTTCGACAGCGTCAATCAAAGCACCGCCCGGTAGATTGCCAGCGCATCTTCATACGTCACCGGTCGCGGATTGTTCACCAACAGTCGCTGCACCTTGAGCGCGTCAGTCGCCAGCATCGGCAAGTGTGATTCATGCACGCCCACCGCGCGCAACGTCTGCTCGAGGCCCGCATCAACCACCAACTCGCCGATCGCGTCAACGAAAGCGCGTCCACTTGAGACAGACGCGACGGCAACGTTGTCGCGCAACACGGCGGCCGCCAACTCCGCGTACAGCGCATCGGCAGCAGCCAGGTTGAACTCCAACACCGGCAGCAGCACCAACGCGTTGCTCAATCCATGCGGCACATGAAACTGCCCACCCAATGGATACGCGAGCGCATGTACGGCGGCGACGGGTGCATTCGCAAACGCCATGCCCGCCAACATCGACCCTTGCAACATCGCGCGTCGCGCGTCGAGATTGTGGCCATTGGCGAGCGCCGGTCGAAGATTGTTGGACAACAACTGCAGCGCGCGCACGGCCAAACTATCGGACACGACATTCTTTTTGTGCTTCGACGTGTACGCTTCGATTGCATGGACCATTGCATCGATGCCGGTCATCGCCGTGACGCGCGTCGGCAACGCGACGGTGAGCGTTGCATCCAGTACCGCCAGATCCGCATACAACACCTCTGATACCACACCCTTTTTCTCACCGCTGGGCGTGGTCACAATGGCAATTGGCGTTACTTCCGACCCGGTGCCAGCCGTTGTCGGCACCTGCACGAGCGGTAGTCTCGGACCGAGCACGAGACCGATGCCATACATGGATGACAATGCCCGCGGCGATCCCGATAGCACCGCGACCAGCTTTGCCGTATCCAGCGAGCTTCCTCCGCCAATCCCAATCACACCGTCAACAGCGGCATGACGCGCCATCGCTCCGGCGTTTATTACGCTGCTTTCTGGTGGGTCAGGCAATACGCCGTCAAACACCGTTGTTGCAACGCCCGAGTCAACGAATGCCGCCAGGACTTCATCCAGCACGCCACTCGCACGCAATCCGCTGTCCGTGACGATGAACGCGTGTGTGATACCGAGCGCCGCGGCATACTGCGGCAATCGTTTCGCAGCGCCGTCTTCGCAGATGATGCGACGCGTCGTCGCAAATTCGAAACCGCTCAATGTCGTGTGCCGTGCGCAGAAACCGCGTAGTGACTGAGCACCGGAAAATGGTCGCTCGTCGTCCGACGAAAATCCTTGATCATTCGATCAGCGGCAATCACTTCGGCCGAGTTAGGTATTTCGTCCGCAGCCAGTTCATTGGTGACCAGATGATGATCGATGAGACTCCGGTGACCCGTTGTCGATGACACGCCGCGGTCGTCGAGCGATTTCGTGACGAAGTGGTAGTGCGATGCATCGTCGACAAAGTTTTGGTATGGCGACGGTTTGCCGATGCTGATGGAGCGATTCACGTCATCGTTCCAATCACCCATCACGATCACCCGCTGCGTCGGATATGTATCGTCCAGATAGCGTTTCAGCGCACGTGACGCGTTGGAGCGACGCATCCAACTTGCCTCGTCAGCCGTGGCTTTCATATGTAGCACGATACAGATCACTTCTTCGGTGGCGCCGTTCAACGTGACGCGCAACGTCACTTCCAAAGGAGGCCGACCCGCAAAATCGCGATTGTTTTGCGAGAGGATGACGCGCGCACCAACAAGTGATGCCACACTGCGCTTGAACAGAATGCCGACCTTCTGTTCCGTGGCACCGTACGACGAGCGGCGATTCGACACAATCCGCGCATTCGCCAAAAATCCGTCGTACCCGGGCAGCTGCATTTTGAGTTGGTTAAATTCCGACTCGTCGACGATCTCCGCCAACCCCCACACATCCGCATCGACCCCGGCAATCACGTCGCGCGCGTTTCGTAATTGCTGCGGTTCATTGGACGGGCCATTGGTTGGATCACCAAACCACTCGATATTCCAACTGGCAATATCCAGCGTCTCGGCACGACCGCGCGCGAACTTGCCGGCGGGTGCA
>JAYTTR010000026.1:0-12040 GCA_043744935.1 Gemmatimonadaceae bacterium | reverse complement strand
TATGAGATGGTGGACCCCATCGAACAGTGGAGTGCTTGGACTGCGCTCGTCTCGTCTCGGCGTCCGGTGTACGTGCTGGAGGTCACGCCCGACAAAGTGCCGTGGCCGTCGTATGCGCCGGAGAAACTATTCGACATGAAGCGCGGCGATGTTGCATCGGTTGAATTGCTGCGCGACGGTGCATCTGTTGCGCTTGATGCGTCGTCGCACATACCGGCGTTGGTGAACGCGGCGGCGCATACAACGGCGGGCCGGCCGGTACCCAATGCATTTGTCGCCACGATTCCGCCTACGGCGTTCTTGCCGCGGGACGATGGTTCACTGCCAAAGATTGAATTGCTCGTTCACGATGCGTCCCGCAACGGTGCCATCACCCGCATTCAACTCGGCGATTCGTTTGTGCGACGTTTGTATGACGACTTCGCACCGTGGCGAGACGCGATCGCTCGTCCGTAACTACAGCAGTTCTGAGATCGTGAACCGATCGTACTTTTGCGCGAGCGTCACGGTGTGCCGATGCGCGACGCGCAGCACTCGTGCTGTCTCCGCCTCGGACGGTGCCGGCACCACCAAGAACCCATTGCCTTGCTTGGCGAGCTCGAGATGTTGCGCAACGGCATCAAGCTCTGCACCAACGACCTTGGCGAGCGCTGATGCATTCGCCTCGGTTGTTATTGCTTCTCGAGCGACATATTCCGCCGTGAAGAGCTGCACTTCTGTCTCGTCGAAACCCCTTCCAGCAAACTCGCGCGCACTTGCGTTGCGGTAGCCGCATCGGGAAACGCAAGCACGATGGAGCCCTGCGGATAGAACACGCCAAACGCAGCGGTATTGTCGGGGGTGTTTGTTCTTGATCCAAAACGTTGCTCGGTAACGGTGGTGGTCGCGACTACGTAACACACAAAATAGTCACCGGCACGTCCTACGCGAGCAACTCGAGCGCAAGGCCAACAGCCGCTGGCACTGCCTGCACGAACAAGATCTTTTTATTTGCAGTGGCTGCACCATATAGCCCCGCAACAAATACACAGCCAAGGAAAAATATGCGGACGTCGTGTCCGCCCGTACCCAATGCCACGCCCCAAAACAGTCCGGCGGCCAGAAAGCCATTGTAAAGACCTTGATTTGCCGCCAACACTTTTGACGCCGTTGCGATCGCCTGCGATTGCCCAAACGCACGCAAGCCAGCGGGCCTATCCCACAAGAACATTTCGAGCACGAGGATATACACGTGCAGCAGACCAATCAGCGCAACGACAATCGTGGCCGCAGTTGTCACAGGGAACTCCGGTGGAAGTGAATGTGCACCAAACGTCGCACCAGCCACCAATAACCACAAACCGCTTACTGCAAATTGTCTACAACGCCGACACCAGCACCAGTTATTTCGCGAGCCCCAGCAATTGCGCGTCACCACCAAGGTAGATCGCCGACCGCTCAGTATACACTGCGGCATTCGCGGTTAGCGCCACCGGATAACTGCCCTGTTTCCATTCCATCGTGAGCGTAGCGCGACCATTGCTCTCACTCACGGCGTACAGCGCAAACCACGGTGCACTTCGCTCGAGAGCGAGCACCACTTTGCCCGGACCATCCGTCGTCAGCCACGCGCCGATGATATGGTTTTTGTTGCCGAGTGCGGACCAGTCATGGTCCATCAGCTCAATGCGTTGAAAGTGTCCGTAGGCATTCGTCATATCAAACAACGCCATCACATCGTAGTACATGGCGTCGGGCGTCTTCCAGTTTTTGTTTGTCAAAATCCATTCGCCAACGAACGTGCCGCGATGATCAGCGTGGTACAGCGTGGGGTTGGTGAGAAATGGTTCCCATGGGCGACTATTTCCCGCCACATTGCCATTCCGAAAATACGGTTCGACCACCTCGGCGACGTGTCGTGCAACAAGCGCCGCTTTCACATCATCACGTAAATAGTCGAAGGGCGACACCGGAGCACCCGTTATACCACCCGTGCGTTCGCCATCCGTGCGATTGTTGTCGATGAGATTGAATTCCGCGCTTCCACTCATCGCGCCGACTGGATCTCCTTCGTTCACCTTGTCGCCGAGTCTGACCAGCGGAACATCGACGTCGAGATGTTTGCCGACGAGTCCTTGTCCGTAGTCAATCGTGATGAAGTATTCGTGGCGTCCGTCGGCGGTACCGCGCGCACCCATGTCTTCAATTTTCGTGACGGTGCCAGCGGCCCAGCTACGCACGGGAATGCCTTGCCTGGTTGGAATCCACACATGATTGAGCCCTTCCACATGACCGCCTTCGTGCGCGCCAAAGGCACCGAGCCCGTAAACGGGACCGAGCAAAATGTCCGAGAGCGCGACGGGCAAGTTCAAGCGCACCCTGGACCCCCAAACTCGGCACTGGCTGCGTGAACACCCCCGGCGTCCACGGAACGGCGCGTGTGAGCGCTATGCCAGTCGATGTGCCATCCGCGCCGCCAACGCCGTCGGCGTGGCACGCGGTGATGGCGAGGACGAGTAGAGCGGCGTGGCAGGTGCGCTGCATAGGCGTGGAGCCAGAGAGTGGGTCGATGATTGACGTTGCTGGCGAGTGTCGGCACGTTACAGCATGAACATTCAAATTCGCCTGTGCTCATGTGTACTGCTGGCAACATCCGCCCTCTCCGCGCAACAGCCCGCGGCCAAGTCACTCGGCAAACCTGATGGGGAATTCAAGGCGCCGTTTACTGACATTACGAGTATTCGAGAATTGCGCGATGGACGCGTTATCGTCGCCGATCGTCGTGATCGTATCGTGCAACGCTTTGGAAACGGCACCGTCTATCTCTCGCGCAAAGACGACGACGATCTCGCGTATCTGCAGCGCTATCAAATGCCGAAGTAGCGCCGTTACGTGACTCGCGTCAACGTAGCCGCGCGCGCTCAAGCAGCGCACTTTTTCCATCGGTGTTGAGCAAATACACAACGTTCTTCGCTCCAAAGCCGGCCAACGCGCGACCCTTCGGCAGCTGTACACGTTCCGTCACTTCGCCTTTGTTGTTGACAATGTCATAAACGACGCCGCCCGATCCGGTTCCCGCTGCCGTGCGCGGCAGGATCCACACATTGTTGTCGAGATCTGCGCGCACCGATCCCGGCGCAACAGATGGCTCGTAGTCCGCCATCTTCGCTGGTGGGAGAAAATCAAATGCGATTTTGAGTTTCCGCATACCGTTTGCCGTAGGAATCATTGGCAGGTTCGCACTCGTCGCGGCCAACTGCTTCTCCAATTCCGGGCGAAGCGAATCGACCAGGAACTGTTTGCGTTCATCCGTGAGTCGCTTCCAGTCAAATGGCATCTTGGGCGTGGCGCGTCTTGTGCCATCGGCATCAAGCCAATCGATGTGATAGTCATGCGCGCGCACAATGGCGATCGATCCATCGGTGATCATTGCCCATTCGTCGCTAGTATCAACGGGATTCATGGTGATTTTCATCGTCATGTTTCCCTCCTTGTCCGTGGTCATGTTCATCGAACCAGGCTTGAGCACTTTCATCGTGATCAGCGTGTCGACTTTGCGCGTATCAAAATCCGCGCGAACGATGGGCGCAGAATCCGGTTGCTCCGGCAGTGAAAATGTAGGCATTGCGCCCGGCTCGGGTGGCTTCGGCAAGTTGACGATCACACCGCGATACACGAGTCGCCCTTTGGTATCCATTACTGGCGTGCCGAAGTTGATGCCACCGCCTAAAAAGAACGCGTCGCGCGGCTTCGGAAGCGCCATGACATGCGCCACTTTGCCGGTCGGATCAAGAACAAGCAACGACATCGACGACATGTCGACGTATAACGTCGAATCGCCGGTGTACGTGATGAGCTGCGCCGACGGAAGTGCTACAGGAATTGCCGCGTTACTGCCGCCGCTGCTCGCGGAATCGATCACCACTTTATACGACTTGAGCGATTCGTCGAAGAGCAAGACCCGATGACGCACGATGTCGTTCACCAGAACCTTGCCGTTGGATAGCGCGCGAATCGCAACGCGGGCCCCAAGCGAATCTGTTGAAACGGCCGTAATAGCGCCGAGTGCTCGTGTGACGACTTTTTGCTGTGCCATTGCAGGATTCGCCATCGCCGCGTAGACGGCGCTCGACACAAGGAACAGGAACTTGCAACGGTTCGGCTTCATTTTGGGCGCTCCGAAAACAGGTCAGTCGTGTGTGCACACTCAGCAATATATGGCGTTCATCGCGTGCAGGGTTGCTATGCGTGAACGGCGCCCCATGAGAGCGCCGTTCTGTTGCATTAAACTTTTTTCGACCTGCACGTTGTTCTTACTGCGTCGCGCGCGAACCACCGCCGAGGATGCTCGACCGTTCGAGATAAAACCCGTTGGTGCGATCGCCACTTGCGAGGTACAGCACACCATTGCGTCCGAAGCCGGCGATCGAACGCCCTTGCGGAATACGCACGCGCTGAAAAAGCTCACCGTTCTTGTTCACCACGTCGTACACCAATTCACCACCTTGTGATTGTGCAGACGTGGTGGGAAGAATCCAGAGATTACCGTCGAGGTCCGCGCGAGCCGCTCCAGCGCGAATGGCCGGATAGTAGTCGGCGATTTCTTTCAGCGGTACAAAGTCGATTTTCGGCGCGCTCATGCTCATCGCCTGCCCCGGTGGTCCGCCGGCCATTGCAACACCACCACCACCACCGCCGCCGCCTTCCAAACGGATTTCGATCACCCTGTGCTCACCGCCACCGCCACCAACACCAGCAGTGGCAGCCATCGCACCGTCGCCAAAAGTCATCGTGCCCGGAGTCGCACCGACGGTCGGTTTCATCGTTGATTCCATCGCGATACGTGCTGAATCCACCAGCTGTTGCTTGTTTTCGTCGGTCAAACGTTTCCAGTCAAACGGCAACTTGGCCCCCTGCGATACCGTGCCGTTCGGATGCAGCAAATCAACGTGATAGTCGTGCCCCCGAACGAAGGCGAGCGTTCCGTCGGACAGCACCGCCCAATCATCAATCGTCTGCACCGGATTGACCAGCATCTTGAGCTGCATTTTACCATCCGGCCCCTGCTCCATATTCATTCGCGTTCCGCTTGACAGCTTGACACGGCCAACGGTGTCAACCTGTCGCGTATCAAAATCCGCGCGAAGAATTGGTGCCGAATCGGGCGGCTGCACCGGCGCTTGCTTTGCACCCGCGAGTTGTGGGGCGTTCTGTCGCATCATCTGCACGCCTCGATACAATAGACGTCCCCGGTCATCGACGTACGCTTGACTGCCACCAAGAAAGCGGAGGTCACCAGGCTTCGGTGCGGCCATGACGCGCGACACTTTTCCATTCGGATCGATCACCAGGAGCGACAATGACGCCGCGTCTACAAAGAGCGACGAATCGCCCAGATAGGCGATGAGCGGTGCCGGTCGAGGGCCGTAACTGTTCGTCGCACCAGCCGCGGAGTCGATCACCACGGTTGACTTGGCGAATGACTTGTCGAGCAGTACCAACTGCCGCCGACCCGCGTCATTCACCAACAGCGCACCACTTGGCAGCTGTCGAACGCCCAAAATGGCACCAAACGATTCGACCGTTTTTGCCGACGACGGTGCGAGCGCCATCACCGGCACTTTTAGTTGCGCGAGAACCGGTTTCGCGACGAACACCAGCGCAATACCTGTTGCGATCAGAGCAGCTCGTTTCATGACTAGTCTCGTTGATTTCATCAGCGGGGAAAGAACAATGGCTATGCGATCAGTTGCCGGTTTTCGCACATTGGTCACGCTGGCCGTACGGAAGGTTGCTCAGCGCTAGCGAAGCATGAACGGGCTGATGTCACCCGAACTCGACGACCGAAGAAACTTGAGCACGCGGGTATCGAGATAGTTGGTGATTTGCGAAGGCAGTTTTCGCTTTTGTTGCGAGGTGAGCAGTTTCTTCACGTCGGGCACAATTTTTAGCAGGAAGTCGACGGTGACTTCGCGCGCCGTCACGTAGCGATCATACGCTTCGTCGCGACTGTATCGCTGCGGCACGGTTTCGAGGTATCGGGACACCGGCGTCCATACAGAATCTGCAAACTGTGTAAACTTTCGACTCATCGACGCCAAGCTGTCGGCCTGCTTCCGTGTGAGTTTCAGCGAATCCTGCTGTGTCAGAATGAGCGTCATCGGATTGGGAATTGAACTGGAACCCAGCGCCTTCAAGTTGGCGGCGGTCTGCTTCGTACCGGGTCGCCCGCGACCCATATCGAGTCGCTGCGTGAGCAACTGGCGCTCACGAGGCGCACCGATATCGAAACCAAAGGACAAGCTCGCATATGCCGGTGTGCGATTCACCGACTGTTGCGGTCGCGTTGAACCGAAGCGCTGATTCACCTCATACTTGTAGCGTTGCGTTGCCGGGTCAAAGCCGCGTACAAAAAGCAAACTCTGGTCGGGTGCAATTTCTTGCCCCCACCCCTTTGCGTTCTTGCTGCCGTTCACCAACAGGTCGGCAATACCGAGTGGATTCGTAAACGCCAAATTGATCGTGAGTCGTTTTGGTAACCCAAGTTTCTGTGGATTGAAGTTGATATTCAGATTTGTTGTCGTGACCCACGGCGCCTGGCAACTCCCGCGCTCCGCCAGCTGATTGAGCTGCTTGTTCAAGCACTCCCGTGTTGCGGGCGCACCACTCTGCAGCAAAGTTTGCATGCTGGAGCGCAACGCGGGATCGGTGTTTTGTGCCGAGGTGGACGCTGGATCAAACACGTACGCACGGTCGTTGAAAAAGCCGCCGTCGCCGTTCACGTCGCCCGCAATGAGTGGCGTAAAGCGCTGGCCAGATTTTACCATCACTGCAACGTTGAAATACATGAAGTCGAACAGTGGAATGCTGCTCCAGTTCAACAGCACTTGATGGCGTCCACTTGCTAGATGCGCACCCCATTCTTTGGTGAACGGATTGCTTACCGTGCTTGTAAAACCGTTGTACTGATCGCGCACATCGAGCAACGAATACGTCAACTGCCATTTGAGATATTTATTGGCCGTGACCGGTACCAGCTTGAGCACGAGATTCTTCGACGTCGAGCGCAAGTCTGACGATTGCAGCGAGACTCGTTGAAACGCGGTATTCACGCGCGTACTTACCGATGCAATGCTGCCAGTGCCCGGCACGATCGCACTTGGCAATGCAAACACGGGGCGACCTGATTCGTTGTCCAACGTAAAGCGTGTCGTGGGATTCAAGTTCAAATCCACAGAATTGCTTTGATTGATGTTCCACGAATACACGGCTTGAATGCCAAGCACCAACCGGTTGTTCAACACCGGTGCTGTCCAGTCCACTGCGCTGCGAATTGAGCGTGGCTGCTCGTACCGCGCGTCGAATGCGTTTACACTGGGCGCACCGGTTGCGAACACGGTCCCCGAGGTTCCATCCGCACATCGCGTTGGCAGCGTCCCCAGATCAGTGAGATATGCGTCCCAGAGGGGCGTTGGCGCCGCTAAGCCAACACACGCAATGGTTTGTGTAGAGTTGGGGAGGCCGGTGTTGACCACTGCGCCGTTAATGAGCGTGGCTGGTCCTACGTTCTGAAAGACACCAGCGCCAGCATGAATTACGGCAAGGGGCGCACGCGCTGCTCCCGGTACGAACGCGACCTGCGGCGAGTTGCCGTATGTCCATTGCAAACCGACGCGTGGACTGACGTACACGTTGTTGGGTACGTTGTCGTTGTCGATACCAAATGCGGCTCGCACGGCAGGATTATTCTGCGGCTTGTACAAAAAATGATTGCCGTCGAGACGCACGCCGTATTGCACTTGCACACGTGACGAGGGACGCCACGCGTCGCCAAGTGAGAGGCCGCCAGAAATTTGATCCGTCGCCCCCGTAATGCTTTTGAGCGTGCGCGAATAGCTTGCCGGAGTGCCAGCGTCGAGATCGGCGAGCGAATTGAACGTGAACGAGCCGAGTAGATTGGCATTGGCCGCACTGCTATTGTGCTCGCGCGAAAGATTCGACGTGAGTTTGAGCGTATGCTTGCTATCGTTGCTGTACCACGTGAGCTGATTGCTCAGCTGCGCCGCTTCAGTGAGCTGCGACACCGGTGACTGACTACCACCAAAGGACAGCGTGCGAATGGATGAGGTGCCGTCATCCAGAATTGAATTCACGCGCACACTACCCGACGGAAACTGCAGGAATGGCGTGCTCGCGACATGTTGCACGGACACACCCAACGTCGACTGCGACAGAACGCCAAACCAGAAATAATTGGAGTGCATGAGCGACGTAGTGCCGAAATACACCTCGTTGTTGTTCGTCCGCGTCGGCACTGTCGTGAGCAAACTGCCGCTGCCGAAACTGCCCAACGTTGGTTGCGTGTGGCTGTAAAACCCATTGGTGCCCACGGTAAACGAATGTCCGGTGCCAGAGGAACTGGGCATCAAGTCCACGTTCGCCTGGACGCTCACTTGATCGGTCGCGTTGAGACTGGGTGCGCTTGCCACGGAGACCGGAACACGTTTGCTATTCAGAATGCCGAGCAGTCGCGTGACCGAATCACTCGCCACACCGGCGGCCGCCAAGCCAAGTGGGCTCGCATTGAGCAAGGTGAGCGCATCCGAGAACCGACGCTGAAGCGAATATGACGTATTGTAAAAACGTTTATCCATCGTGATCGGACCTCGCGCACTGCCGCCATACCGCAACGTCGTAGACTTTTGGCCAGTGGAATCGGCGTTCTCGTCGGTCCACTGCAATTCGGGCGCGGTGCCATATCCGCTTTGGTTGCGAAACGAGTAGTTCGATCCAGGAATGGACGAGATAGAGATCTGTGCGCCGCTAAATCCACCGCGCGACACATCCCATGGAAATTGATTGAACGAGAGTCGCACCTGCGCATCCGGTGGTAATGCATTGATGCCCGATCCAACACCATTGAACGTGGTGTTGTTTTGATCGCCCGAGAGGCCAAGTGCAGAAAACATGTCCGATGCGCCATCCATTCCCGGAATGAGTTGGATACCGGGTATTGCGGACGCCATCGCGGCGAGATTTCCGGCCTGGTCTGGCGGCACCGCGGCACTGTTGCTCAAGGATCGATCACCCCCGCCCACATCAGTGCCGGTCGTGTTGCGGTTCGGCAAAGCGCGCGCACCGTTTGCGGTGATGTTCACCGCATCAAGCGTCGCAATCGACGACGAGAGTTTTGTATCAGCGAGCATCACCTCTTCTTCACCAATCTTCTTTATCTCGAAACGTCTGGGCAGAAAGCCAAGCGCGGCGTACTCAAGCCAATAGTCACCTTCTCCGTTCACGAAGATGATGGTGAAGCGACCATTGCGATCCGACTTCGCGGCTTTGGTAACGCTGCCGCTGTACGAAATAGCCCGCACCTGCACATTGGGAATTGGTTGACTGTCGGGGCCGATAATGCGACCGCGAATTATGTCTGAGCCCTGTTGCGCCGCGAGAATAGGGGCGAATGCGACGGCTGCGACACTGAACGTCACGGCAGCATATAGGATGCAGCGAATTTTCACTAAAGCTCTCCAACGAGCGAGGGTCAATGCAGCAAGTCTAACGCAATAAGTACGTGGCGAGCCCCGAAAGGTTGCCCAACTGCAGCTTCGACGTGATTAAAATCGCGCGCTGAGCCCAATACCGGTCCACCACCCTCGCACAGGATCACGAAAGGCATCGGTGCTTCCGAGTCCGCCGGACCGCCCTCGCCGCCCAATCACGCGTCCGGTGCTCTGTCGCAATGATGACGACACGGTACCTCCCACCGCCGCGATTTCCGGCGTGAGCGTGAATATTTTTGCAAACGGAATATCGGCGCTGACGCTACTCGTAACGCTCCATGCGCTGGCGGCCAGCGACGTGCGCGTGCGTTGCGTGCCTTGCAACACGGTCACGTCCGCGCCACTCGACTCACGAACGACTTGCACGCTCGGCGACCACGTCACGGCGCCTGTTTGCGTGATCAACGAACTGCTCAGGCCAACGAATGGACCGCTTGGAATCAATCGCGTTGGCTGGTCGTTCCGCACGTTGTTGAACGGACGTGTATAGAACGCGTTACCGACGAACCACCATCGACTCGCGTCGTCTAGCGCGCCAGAAAAATCGGTACTGACTCCTGCCGTTCCACCACCGGCAAACTGATTGCGACCGCCGAGCGAGTCCGCATTGCTATAGCTCAGATCGAACACGACAGCGAGATGTTTCTCATTGAACAACGCGTTGATCGTTGCCGAACCGCGTACGGTCGTGCCCTGCCAATAGGTCGCTCCAAGTCCGACGGGTCGCGCTTCCTGCTCGAGCGCGCCCGCGAGTCCCAAGACCACATCGCTGACGGGCACTGAGAAGATGCCACGCACACCAAGACTCGCCGGCACGCCGAGGGATTGACTGGATACATCGAGCACTGACGTATTGACCGCGCCAATAGCACTGATGGCGGGCGCGTCCAGTGTGAGTGGCGAGCTGCCGGTGCGACCATACACACTGAGCGTATCACCGACGCGCACAAGCATATCCGCACGCGCTGTGAATGGCGTCCATGCGCGAAGTTGTCCTGCTGGCGAGTCGAGTTGCAGTGCCTCTCCGGCAATTTTTAACTCGAATTTCGGCGTCGTCAATTGCCAGGAAAATGGTGCGACGCGTTCGTTGACATCCACCTTTCCGACATGGTACGAACGCGCGGTCGTCGTGACGGTGAGTGTTTGATGAACGCCCGTTGCTCGACCGTCATCCAACGCTACGGCCGTTTGTGCCGACAACAGCGGCGCTGCGGTGATCAGCAGCGCCGCTACATGCCACGGCCATCGCACGCTCACTCGTGCGCTCACTCGTGCGCTCAGTGTTGGCTACCGGCGTTTTTCGGGCGCGGGTTTGCTTCGCGCCATGCCTTGAGTTGCTGCGCGGCCGTTTCTTTTGTGAGCGTCCCCGCTTTCACACCAGCGTGCGTGGATTTCCTTTCACCGTCCAGCGATTTCTGCCACGCTTTCTGCGCGTCCGTGAGAGTGGCGTTGTGTGCTTCACGTTTTTCTTTCGCGGCAGCGATCGCAAGTTTGCGGTCTTCGGGCGTCATCGCCTTAAGCTTCGCACGCATGTCGGCGCGGCGTTCCTGTGCCGCAGCTGTGCCGCGGGCACCGGTGCCGGCTTGGGCACTCACGGATGAGACGCCGAGCAAAGTAGCAGCGAATGCTGCGATGCTGATAAATTTGTAGCGCATGAACGTGTCCTCAGATGAATGTGCAGCGTGTGAAGAAAGTGTCGACGCGGTGGCGACTAGTGCCGAGTGTACCGCCCTCTAACAGACGCGCTATTCGTTGCAGTGTTAACCGGTCGCTCCCAGTGCATACGATTCAAGCTAGCCGATGTGTGAAGAACCTTGCCAGAAGGTTCACTCCGTAGCATCATCGCACATCTACTTTTCTTTCCTCCACCAGCCCGCATATGAGACTTCTCGTCGCCCTGCTCGCTGTACAGCAACCAGCCGCACAACCGCAGGATATTGCGCGCATCGTCGTCACGCCAGCCAGTCGCACGATGATTGCCGGTGATACGCTGCGACTGCGTGCAGAAGCGCGCGACGCGCAGAACAACATCATGACGGGCGTGACGTTTCGGTATCGACTCGGCAGCGGGGCGCGCTTTGAAGGGCGTGTGGATTCGTTGGGACTTGTTACGGCTGGTTCGACGAGCATTTTGCCAGTCACGGTGACCGCAACGTCGGCAACGGCGCGGCCAAAGTTCGAAGCGATTGACATTCGGGTGTTGCCGGGTGTTGCGGCCATGCTCAATGTCGCGCCGACAACGGCGAAGTTAGTTGCCGGGCAAACGCTCCGTGCCACGGGGCGCGTATTTTCGGCCGCTGGCGACAAACGCGCGGATCACGTGGTGTGGTCGAGTTCCAATGTGAACGTCGCGACCGTCAATGACGTTGGTCTTATTACCGCGGTTGGTCGCGGTACTGCGGCTATTCGCGCCTCGGTGGGCAGCGTCGCGAACACTTTGCCGGTGACGGTGGTTGCCGGCGCTCTCACTGCATTGGTGATGACACCCAGTGATG
>JAYTTR010000025.1:0-12054 GCA_043744935.1 Gemmatimonadaceae bacterium | reverse complement strand
CCCATCCTGCATTGGACGACGAAGCAAGGCGCTGGTATGTGCGAACGACTCGATCGGCTCTCGCCCGAAACGGCGCCGCACAAGTTCTACGTGGCCTTTCGCTACACGCAGCCCTTCGCCGACGATGCGCTGCGCGCAATGCACGCCGACGGTATCGAGCGCGCCGTTGCGTTCACCCAGTACCCGCAGTGGTCGTGCAGCACCACCGGTTCGAGCCTGAACGACCTGTGGCGCGCGGCGGCACGCACAGGCCTGGGCGATGCATTCACATGGAGCATCGTCGACCGCTGGGGCCAGCACGACAGCTTCGTGCGCGCGATGACCGGCAGCGTACGGGACGGCTTGCTGCAGTATCCGGAGGACGAACGTGACGACGTCCTCGTGATGTACAGCGCACACTCGCTGCCGCTCTCGGTGATTGACCGTGGCGATGCATATCCGTCCGAGATGGGCGGAAGCGTGAGCCGCGTTCACCAGGCGGCAGGCGTTCCTAATCCACACATCCTCACCTACCAGTCGGATGTCGGTCCGGTGCGGTGGCTGGGAGCGCGTACGGAGGAAGTGATCCGTGGCTTGGCGGCCCAGGGGCGCAAGAACGTGCTCGTCGTACCGATCGCGTTCACGAGCGATCACATCGAGACGCTGTCGGAAATCGACATCGAATACAGGCATCTCGCCGAGTCGCTCGGCATCAGCGGCTTCCGCCGCGCGCCGTCGATGAACGGCCGCCCCGAGTTCCTTGATGCGCTCGCCGAGATCATGCTCGACCATCTGCAGTCGGGCCGCGCGCACAGTCAGCAGTATCGCAATAAATGCCCGGGGTGCGTGAATCCGTCGTGCCGTCAGTTGCCGAGCCGCGTCGCGTGTGACTCGCCGTCGCGTGCGGGGTTGCCAACGTACGATGCGTCGCCCGAGTCTGGAGTCGTGACTGGCGCAGCACACGGCTGACGTGTTCACGCTTCCGTTCCACGTTGTCGGCTGTTCGCACGAGTCGTCGGGCGCGAACGTCATCGGCAAGCTCGGCCTCGCCGAGTCCGAACTGACGACGCTACTGCGCGACGTAAACGCGTGTGGTATTCCGTGCGTTTTGCTGAGCACCTGCAATCGCACGGAGCTGTACTGGTGGGGCGACGCAGACGCAGCGCGACTATTCCGCGCCTGGGTGCTGGGGCGCCTGGGTGTCATTCCGCCGCGCGCTATCGAGCGCCGCGACGCAGATCTCGCAGTACGGCACCTGTTTGCCGTGGGCGCAGGCCTGCGCTCCCAGCGCCTGGGGGAACCAGAAATCCTGGGTCAGCTTCGCCGCGCCTGGATTATCGCGCGCGATATCGGCGTCACAAATTCTCATCTCGACAGCATCTTTCAGCGTGGTATCCACGCAGCGCGCCACATCCGTGCGCGAGCCGGTGAATGTGCGTGGGGCCGTTCGCTCGGCGAAGCATCGGCGGCATTCATCGGCGCGCAGATCGGCAACGCATCATGGGGTACGCGCCGCGTGCTTATCGTAGGCACCGGTGCCGCTGCCGAAAGTGCGGCGATGGCGATCGCACAGCGTCAGCCTGCGTCGCTCAAGGTCACGAGCCGCACCGTCGCGCGCGCTGCGGCGCTGGCGTTGGCCGCGGGTGGCATGCCTGCCGCGTGGGACGCAAAGCAGGCGGAGTTTGTTCAGAACGATGTTGTCGTTTTCGCGACACGCAGCAAGGGATGCGTGGTGCACGAGGCCGACGCGCACGCTGCAATTGCGGCGCGCCGCGGCGTTCCTACCGTGTGGCTCGATCTGGGCGTGCCGGCGAACGTGGAGCCGCACACGCCGACTACGGGTCTCTTGCTATTCGGGCTTGATGACTTGCCCCAGGATCTCGATGCCGACGCTGCGGGTGCAGCCATCGCCGCCGCCGCGCTGCAGGTTGAGCTGGCGCGTTTCGCGAGCGAATTGCATCGGCGCTCGCTTGCTGCGCGGCTTCCCGCGATGGAGAGCATCGCGCACGAGGTCGCGCGTGCCACGGTGCAGCGCCTGCACCTCTCGCTGGGTGCCGCGGCCGTGAGTGACGTACTCTCACCCGAGCTGGCTGCCGCGGCTGCCGATGTTGCGCGAGGTATTGCGCGAGAAGTGCTCCGCGAGCTGGGTGTCGCGCATCGCGTGGAGTCAGCGCGCAGCGAGGCGACCGGGCGGCGACACGGAACGTTCCGCGTCTCGCGTTTGAGCTGAGTTGGTCCGCCGCGCGATCGGTCGGCAGCGATCGATGGTGCTGGCGACGAGATCCGGTACGCGGCGCATTTTCGGGCTGAGGCCGCTGTCCCACGACACTGCGCTGCTTCAGTGCCGGTCGCTCGGGTAGATGTTTCAATCAGCGCATCGTCGCACCCGTCCACTACGGAAGTTTGCCAACTGGAATGCCGGGTGATAAGTCGGGATTCCATCACACGTCGATTTGCGCTGCTTGGCATCACGTCGCAATTCCAGCTCACGCCGGACGTCAACTTGTACGGCAACGTCACCCAGGCCTACAGGCCGATCGAGTATTCGTTTCTTGTACCGTTTGGGGCAGTGAGTCGAGTGAGCCGCACACTGAAGGACCCGAAAGGTGTGACATCAGATGTTGGCGTTCGCGGGACGGTCCGTGGCGTCGTGACGTTCGACCTGAGTGGCTTCTGGATGACGTACAACAATCATATCGGACTCATCTCGGGTGTCGATCCGAAAGGTGAGGCGTACACGGAGCGCGCGAATGTCGCGAACAGTTTACATCGCGGTGTGGAGACGTACATCGATCTGCGGCCGAGCCGGTTACTGTCGTTGCCCAAGGCGTGGGGCGACTTCGATCTGTACAACTCGTTCGCGTTAGTGAACGCCAAGTATCGGACCGGCGCCTTCGCAGGAAATCGTGTGGAGTATGCGCCAGCATACCTGAATCGATTTGGTGTGATCTGGTCGAAGGCACAGTTTTCGACCACGGTGCAAAGTACCACGGTCTCCGACCAGTTCAGCGACGCCAACAACACGCGTGCCGGCTTGAATCCGATTGTCGACCTCGTACCGGCGTATCAGGTGATCGATTGGTCTGGCAAGGTGAAGGTCGCACGCTTCGTGGTGAATGGCGGCGTGAATAACCTGCGTGACGTCCACTATTTCACGCGTCGCGCGGACGAATATCCAGGGCCTGGAATTCTGCCGGCGCTCGGTCGCTCATTCTACCTCAGCATTGGAGCGACATGCTAAGCGTCGCCAGTGATGATGCTCCGGGCGACGTAACCGCACCTGTTCGCCGCCGCCGGAGCTTCACAGTTGCGTAAGGTCTGGCGAACACCCTAGTTTAGTTTAATAGCTTTAGTCTACCAAAAACGCGAGACCGTGACGACTATCAACATCCACGAGGCGAAAACGCATCTGTCGCGCCTCGTCGATCAGGCGGCGAGTGGGAAGTCCTTTGTGATCGCCAAAGCGGGCAAGCCAATGGTCAAAGTGACTGCGCTGGACGCACCCGTGAAGCCAAAGCGCGTGGGCTTTCTCACAGGCGAGATCGACGTCCCCAAGGATTTCGATCGCATGGGCGACCACGTGATTGCGGCCATGTTCGGACACGATCGATAGCGCCGCGGAACCGCGACGTGAAGCTCCTGCTCGATACCCAGCTATTGCTATGGGCTGCGGCGCATCCGCGACGGCTGTCTGCAGCCGCACGAAGACTGATCAACGACACGCAACACGAACTGCTGTTCAGCGCGGCGAGCCTCTGGGAGATCACCATCAAGAACTCCCTGGGTCGCGAAGATTTCCGCGTGGAACCGCGGGTGTTGCGTCGTGGCTTGCTGGACAACGGGTATGTCGAATTGCCCATAACCAGTGAACACGCCGTTGGCGTCGCCGCGCTGCCGGACTTGCACCGTGACCCGTTTGATCGAATGCTGATTGCACAGGCCACGTGCGAGGGGATCACGCTCGTCACCGCCGACGCACTCGTAGGGCAATATCCGGGACCGATTCGTCGGGTGTGAATTGCGACGTGAACAACCGGCGCGACGTACAGATTTCATACACCGCGCGGGCGCTCATTTTTTGTCAGCAAGCTCGTTCAACGTATTGCGCTCTTACGGTGCGCCTATCCGAATTCACCAGTGCACACGCGAATACTTTTCGAGCACAATCGCGTTCAATTGTCAAAAGAGCAATCTTACTCGCGATATGCTAAGCGGTATACCGTTGCATTTTGACAGGAACGATAGCAATTGCGTCCGTCGTAAGTCTCGCGCGCCGCTACAGCGCGGCGACGGCGCTGATGCATCACATCATTGCGGAAAGGATCAGCAGGTCGAATCGCGTCGTTAACACATCCACACCGTCGTCTGACCCCGCAGATCAACCTCACGGCACGTACGGGCCCTTTACTTCGCCCCAACCCCACGTGGGCATTGGTGCATCGGGGTTGACGGTAGCTCCCGCCTGAGAGTTGATGACCGCGAATCGGGAGCCCCATTCGAGATAGCCGGTCAGCGCAGAGCGAAACTCGGGTCCTCGGGCATGTGTAGTTCGTCGGCGGTCGCCGTGCACGCGTTCATAAAGCCGGTGGTCAAGCGTTCGAGCGCTTCGATCCCACCAAGCCATGTGTACAAAGTCGGGATGTTTTCAGACATGTGAATGTTGGCGTCTGATGGAGTGTCGAGAAAAGCGGCGGCTCCAGCCGAAGAGAGGAATACTTGGTCGAAAAACGCAAGCCGCAACGATGCGATGCCACAGGTGACTCACCACCCAGGTCCGCGCGTGCGCCAAATCTCCGACAGCGGCAAGGCTCGCCCAGCAACATTTTACGGTGCGCCTAACCGAATTCCCCAATGCACGCGCAAATACTCTTCAAGCACAATCGCCGTCGCATCACCAAAGCGATCACGATTTGCCGCATTGTCCCGCACGCCGGTAAAGTTCGTTTCAATCTGCACGCCGCAAATATTGCCACCGGTTACACCGCCAAATGCGGTCGCGCTCCCGCCGCACGTATGCCGACGCGTGTTGTCGCCGCCGTCAAAATAATCAGCTCCATTCGGTCGCGGATCCGTCGCACTCGGGATAGCCGGGAACCCGGTGTTCGCGTACAGCGTGCCCAAACTACTCACGCCGCGCAGCAACGCCGAAAATGTGAGCGGAGAGAGCAGAGACACGGTGCGCATGCTGGCCGCACTCTCGTATACCGTCGATGCATCGAGCGTCGCATCTGAAAAATTCAACTGCGCGTCCGTGAGTAAATACCCAAGTTCGAGTCGCTGTACGGCATGACCATGGCCGTGCATATCCATGTACCACCCCTTGCCTGTCGTTTTTAGCACCGCGCTCTTTGCCGACTCAATAAATGCGTGCCACTCATCAAGGGCCACTGCGGCTTCATCATTCCCGCACGCCGCTTCGGGCTGCACTCGATTGGGGTCAAGCTTGCGTCGCGACAAATGGGAAATTACCACGTGCGGATATGTACCAAATCGCGCGAAGAATCGCTGCTGCATGGCACGAGCAAGTTCGACGGTGTTGGCATCAGTCACGGTTGTCGCCGTACCACCGCACGCCGCTGCCGTCCGATCAGCAATTGTACTCGGCGCCAATGCCCCACCGTGCGGCGCCGTGAGTATCACTGGCGCATTGCCGGCGATATACTCGATGTAGTTATTGCGACCGAAATACGACTGCCCCGTTACGTACGACGTTGGACCGGTCACCGTGAGGGCATAGGTGCCAGTAACCGCGCCAACGGCAGCCGTAATTGTCGCGCCACCAGCCGCGACGCCGTTCACCAACCCGAGCGAAGAAACGCTCGCCACCGATGGAGTGCCAGACGTCCAGGTGAGTGTGGCCGACATCGCCCGCCCTTGCGCATCGCGCGGAGTGGCAGTGAGTTGCAACGTACTGCCAACACTCATTGAGGTGACACTCGCCGCAATGACAACGCTCGTTATGATGGGCGTGGACACGGGCGGCGTAAGCGTTGATGATGCGCCGCTCCCACCGCACGCGATCAGCGCCACGAGCGTCTGCAGAAGTACACGATGTCGGGTCATCATGATTTATCGAACCAACGCTTTGTCAATGAACGGCAGAACGATGGCTGGAAGTCTTTGTGCAATACGATTGCTGTGATCACCGTCGTACAGCTCGAAACGATGCGCAATCTTCCGCGACGTGAGCATCGAATCGATAATTGGCGTGAGTAAGGGGATGTCCCGAAAATTGTCGCTGCGGCCAGCATCGAAACCAAACGCGAGCAACGTTTTCAGATTGTTGCTCAAGCTGTCAAGCAGATGCAGTGGCGCTTGTGCTTTCCAGCGTGCCACAACGGACGGTACCGCAACCACGCGGTCACCGACGAGTTGCGCTGGCATGTCGATATACAATGGCGGCTTCGATGTGTTCGGCGCATACGCCGCGCCAAGTGCGACAAACGCTTGTCCAAGAAACCCAGCGTTGATCACGGCCGGCCGATCGGGCGCTGCAAGAAGTGCCTTCCAAATCGGCGCGTTCTCGCCAGGATTTTCGTCAACAGCAATGCAGCACGGGCTCATCGCGTACGCCGCTCCAAACACGTCAGGATGTTTCGCGACCAATGACAACGCGCCATACCCGCCCATCGAATGTCCGATCAATCCGCGCGATTCGCGTTTGGCAATTGTTCGAAACGTCGCGTCAATCGTGCCGACCAGCTCCTGCACAATGTACGTCTCCCAGTTGCCGGCCACAGGCGAATCGCGATAGAACGCACCACCGTAAAAGTTGGACGCATCAGGCGCGATCATGATGAGATCCTGCACGGCACCCGCAATACCAAGCGAATCCATCGTGTGGCCAAGATGAAATCCCTTGTACCCCGTCAGCCACGCATTCTGTCCGTTGCGACGCTGACCAAAACCGTGCAGCATGTACACGGTGCGATAACGCTTTCCGCTCGTGGCATAGTCTGGCGGCAAGTACACCAACACCGTACGGATCGCGGTGTCGCCCAACAAATTGCTGGCGAGCGACTTTGGCGTAATGCGCAGGCGCAACACTCGGCTGGTATCACCGTCCGGAATTGTTACCGCCGGATACGTCGCCACCTGCGGCGACGTTACCGGAGTACTCGGCGAAACAACGTGCCCGCTCTTGCACGCCGATAGCGCGAGCAAGAGGGCACCGCCGCGAAATACGTGTCGGATAACCCACGTACTCATTCGTTATTGTCTCCCTTGGGTTTTGCCTCGAGCGGACGCACGGTCGGATACGTTATGCCCAACTGCTCGAGATACGTCTTGTACTTCGACGGATCGTAATAAAACTTTTTCATTTCTGGCAGAAAGCGCGCCATGATTGCGGCATTTAATTCGATCGGCGGCAAATCCTGTGGCCGGATAAACGGCTGATACTTCACGTCCTTTGTCTGCACGTCTTTAAAGTAGGTCCACGCCTCAGCGACAACTGTCGGCTGCAAGAAAATGTCGAGCATGGTGAGTGCTTGTACTTTCGCGCCAGCCAAGGCGCCTTTGTGCGCGATGGGAGTGGCCATCGAAATAGCATTCGCCCAATTATGCCCCGGCAATCCCGGAATATTGGATGGATAGCGCAGCGTGACCGTCGGCACGTTCCAGGACACGTCGCCAATGTCGTCCGAACCACCGCCTAACCAATTCTGCGGCGTCTCCGCACCACGCAACTCTTTGTTCACTTGCTCCTGCAAACCAAAATCCGGTGAGCCCAATTCTTTCTGAATACCCTTCGCTAACGTTTGATCCTTGTCATCCCACTTGGGCATGCCAACCTGCTGAATATTGGCGTGCATGGCTTCGGCGATCGGTTTGCTGAAATGCCCGCTCCATCCGGAACCAAGAATACGAATGGTGTCGAGCTTCGTATCCGTCATCATCGCTGCACCCTCGGCGACCTTCTTGCCAATTTCGAAGAGCGCCATCGTGCGCGGATAGTCCTGCTCGCGGAAATAAAACCAGATGCTCGCGGTACTTGGCACGACATTCGGCTGATCGCCACCGTCCTTGATCACGTAGTGCGATCGCTGCTGCAGTCGCAAATGTTCTCGGCGGTATTCCCAGCCGGTGCCCATCAGCATCGCCGCGTCAAGCGCGCTTTGTCCACGCCATGGTGCCGCGGCCGCATGTGCACTCGAGCCCTTGAATTTAAATTCGGCAGAGATAAGCGCGCTCGATCCACTCGCGCCCCACGAGACGCCGAGGTCGTTCCCAACGTGCGTAAACAGCGTGACGTCGGTGTTCTTGAACACGCCTGCTCGCACGAGAAACGCTTTTCCGGCCATCTGTTCTTCAGCGATACCAGGCCACAGCATGATCGTACCCGGAATTTTGTCGCGCATCATGAGCTGCTTCACCACAAGAGCGGCCACGACGTTGACGGCTTGACCAGAGTTATGGCCTTCGCCGTGCCCGGGAGCACCAGCGATCATCGGATCTCTGTAACCAACACCAGGCTTTTGCCCGGCCTGCGGAATGCCGTCTACGTCGGAGCCGAGGGAGATTTCTGGTTTGCCCGACCCCTGGCTCCATCGTGCGGTCCACGCCGTTGGAATGCCGGCCACACCACGCTCGATTTTAAACCCTTCTTTTTCGAGAATGCCGGTCAAGTATTTGGTGGATTCAAATTCCTGAAACCCGAGTTCCTGAAATGAAAACAGCATGTCGACCATTTCCTGGACTTGTTTCGCGCGCCCTTCGACCAGCACAAGCGCTTCGGCTTTGAGCTTGGCGAGTCGTGGGTCGACCGCAACTGTCGATGTCGCGGCAACGGGCGCGGCCTGCGCGTGAAGTAGCGTCCGACCGGGCGCCAAGCCCAAGCCGGTTATGATCGCGACAGGTATGGCGACGGGTCGAACGATGAAACGGCGAAAATTCGGGTGCACGGCAGACTCCGGAGACGGATGTTGCGGCAAAGCGAGCAGAGGGCTTCGCGAAGTTAAGACGTGGTCGCCGCGCGTCCAGCGCTACAGCAATCCAGTTGCGAAAAAGGCGGAACTCTGTTGGCCCGAACGGGCTCTATCTTGGAAACTGCGGACTTAGCCAACGCGTACGGAAGCGAACCCTCGCACACCGGATTTCATGATCGCTGCTTCGTTCTCCCGATTTTGCCGTTCTTTCGCACTGGTCGGCGCCGTTGTGCCCGCACTCGCGTCGGCGCAACAGCGCACAACGAAGGCGCCGCCGCGTGATACGCTCACGTCACAGGAGCGCTCGACGTTGCGGCAAACAGGGCGTGACGCGCGGTCCATGGCGCGCCGCAGACTGTCGGGAGATAGCACTCTCCGTCGCGCGAAAGCCGATTCCGCCGTGGTCAGCGCGTTTGGTAGTCCAGAAGCGCGCAATATTTTGGAAAAGGCGAGGGAGGCACGCACGCGACAGGATAGTGCGCTCACGGCGTATCGCGCCACCACCACCCAACGCATTTCAGTTGGCCTTGGCGTGCGTCATGTTGGTCTTGAAAAATTATTGTTCCGTTCGGACAATGTGGCGCAAATTGCGTGGAAACGCGGTGTTGGTGTGTGGGTCACGCCAATTGGCTCGCGCATGACAGTACCGATGGCGCAACGAGTCGACGGCGACATCGCGAGCGCGGTTTCTATTCCGTATTTCCCAGGTCGCGAGTCGTTGTGGTTTCCATCGTCCAATTTTGGCGTTGTGAAAACTGATGTCGACGAGCGCCAGCAAATTCATCCGATCGCCATAGGCGCTGAGGCGTATTACCGCTACGAAACGGGCGATTCGGTGGATATCAAACTCGAAGGCGGTCGCGTGATCAAGTTGCGCGAGTTGCGCATCACGGCGCGTCGGCCCGAGTGGCGACTGTTTGTTGGATCGTTCTGGTTTGATCGCGACGGCGGTCAGTTGGTGCGCGCGGCATATCGGCTGGCAGCGGACATCGATATTTGGGACGTAGCGAAGGACGAAAGTGCGCTTGACGCCGTCGAAAACAAGGAAGCCACGCGGCTCAGGGACTCACTCACGCGCGCCAATCTACCACGCGAGCTTTATGTAAAAGACTCGACCCAACGCGCCGACCGTCTCGCGCGATCGGGCAAGAGTACCAACGATGATGCACCGCCATCGTGGGTGACGTCCACGTTTCGTCCGGCAAAGGCAAAGCTGGATGTCATCACGGTGGAATACGGATTGTACCAGGGCAAATTCTGGCTGCCGAAAGCCAACAGCGCGACCGCGTCGGCGCAGCTGGGATTCTTGCGGACGCCCGTGCAAATTGACGAGAAGTTCACGTATGAGGCAGTGAACGGCGACTTTAGTCTGCCAGCCTTGCCCGCCATTCGCCGTGCGTCCGCTGATAGTGCGGCAAAACGCGATTCGATCGTCCCGGGTCAAGAAGTGCAAGTGACGATGGGATTTGGCGGCAAGCCCGACACCACACGCGCCCGCGCACAGCGTCGCGACTCGCTGCTGAACGCCCGCAGTGGTGGCGCCAAAGCCGCGCAGTGTGCCACCGACTCCACTTGGACGCGTATCGAAACACGATACGAGGGCGCACTGCGCATCGCCTATGCATTGCCATGCGACATGAAGAAACTGACGCAGTCAAAGGCGCTGCCGCCGGAGTACGCGGCCGATGAAAAGTTATTCGATACGAAAAGTCGCGATGAACTGATGGCGGCCCTCGACCTGTCCTTGCAACCGGCGTTCGCTCCCACTCCAATTCGCATCAATAGCGGTGTCTCGCAACTGCGCTTCAATCGCATTGAAGGGCTGAGTGTCGGTGCGATGGCGACTGAAGCTCTCGGCGCAGGGTACACGGTAAGCGCGCTGGGTCGCATCGGATACGCGGATTGGCATGCAAACGGTGAGCTGTCGCTGGCGCGCTCCAATGGCACGCGCACGGTAACCGCCACCGCGTATCACCGGCTCGTTGCGATAAATCCCGAATGGGGCGGCGCATTGTCGCTTGGTCCGTCACTTCCGGCGTTTCTCTATGGTCGCGACGAAGGGTTTTACTATCGGACGTATGGAGCCGAGTTGGGTGAGCATCGCGAGATGGGACATGGATCGCTGGACTACCGTGTGTTTCTCGAGCGCGAGTGGAGCGCTGGCGATTCAAGTGTCGTAAATACTTTCTCGCTTGCGAAAGCCTTTACGAACCAGCGGTTCGCACAGAACGTTGGTGCGGAGCCGGTCAGTCTCACCGGTATTTCTGGCCAATGGTTGCACGCGATTGGCGACAATCCGCGCGGATTTCGTCTCACATCCACAACGCGCGTTGAAGCCGCGACTGGGACATTCGAGTTTGCGCGGGCTGCGCTTGATGCGACCGTGTCTCGTCCAATTGGACGATTTGCGACAGCGCTTACGGGCTCTATTGGCAACTCACTCGGTCGCATTCCGGTGCAACACCAGTGGTACGTGGGCGGATTGCGCACCGTGCGCGGGCAGCTGCCGGGTACGCAGATCGGCAACGCGTACTGGCTTGGCCGCGCGGAGATTGGAACGCGTGCGGCTTGGGTGCGTCCCGTTGGATTTTTTGATGTGGGGTGGGCGGGCTCTCGAGACGCGTTCAGCAAAGAAAAACCACAGCGTGGAGCCGGCATCGGTCTCGGATTTCTAGACGGACTCTTTCGTATGGATTTGGCTCGCGGCTTGTATCCGAATAAGCGGTGGCGTTTTGATCTGTATCTCGAAGCGCCGCTGTAGTCAGCGCAGCGTCATCACGCCTTCGCAAATCATGACCGTCGCTCCACCAACGCGAACGGCGTCAATCACACCGCCCACTTTCGACGCTTCAATAGACAGTCGACTTGGCCGCCCCATTTCAATACCCTGCGCAACGTCCCAGGTAAGCGTGCCATCGCGCGGGGTTCGCGCGGCGAGATAACCCGCCAAGCTTGCGTTGGCCGAGCCCGTTGCGGGATCTTCGGGCACGGTTGAACCAGGCACAAACACCCGCGCGCGCACATCACATCCCCGAACATGTGACGCCAGCGCGGATTCGTCAGCGCCGCGTGACATCGCAAACACCATCGGCCACGATGCCCACGCGCCATGCAAATGTGCCGTCCATGCATCCATTCGCACACGCGC
>JAYTTR010000024.1:0-3073 GCA_043744935.1 Gemmatimonadaceae bacterium | reverse complement strand
AGTTGGCGGATTTCTCACGCCCTTTGTTCTTGCCGACAAACTCGTGCGTGAAGACACACCCGAGTCACGCGAGATTCTGAAAAACACCATCATCATGTTGGTGCCGAGTCAGAATCCGGACGGCGTGGATATCGTTGGAGATTGGTATCGACACACATTGGATACACCGGCCGAAGGAACGGCGCCGCCAGAGTTGTATCACAAGTACACCGGGCATGACAATAACCGCGACTGGTATGCTTTTACGCAGCCGGAGACGCGGTACACGGTTGACTCGTTGTACACGCCGTGGGACCCAGAAATCGTGAATGATATTCATCAGCAAGGCTCAAACGCCGGACGCATTTTTATTCCGCCGTACATGGACCCTCTCGAGCCCAACATCGATCCCATTCTCACGATCGGCACCAATTCGCTCGGTATGGCGATGGGGTGGCGAATGATCGCTGAAGGGAAGACGGGCATCGCGACCAATGCGGCATACGACCAATGGTCACCGGCGCGCCAGTACTCCCTGAATCATCGCGGCGTGCGCATTCTTACTGAAACCGCCAGTGCACGACTCGCGTCGCCCATGGAAATGCCGTTCACGCGACTTGGTCCTGGACGCGGATATGACGCGCGGGAATCTACGTGGAATTTCCCCGCCATCTGGCCCGGTGGTACGTGGACCATTGGCAACATCGTCGCGTATCAGAGCAGTGCCACGTGGGCAATGCTTGGACAGGCCGCGCGCGATCGTCGGCAGTGGCTTGAGAGTTACGCGACGCTCGGTGAACGCGCGTTGGCAGCGGACCATCCGTGGACCACAACCGCGGTGCCGTCCGCGTTCGTTATTCCCGCCGTGCAGAAAGACAGTCAGGCAGTACAGCGTTTGCTTTGGACACTGCAGCACGGTCAAGTGGAAATCCATTCTTCGGTGCCGGCTGGGAGTTATATCGTGCCCACCATGCAACCGTTTGGCGCGTACGCAAAGGCACTGTTGGAGCGACAGCAGTATCCAAATTTGTCCGAGTATCCCGGTGGCCCTCCGAAACATCCGTACGATGTGACGGCGCACACGTTGCCGCTCTTGTTTGGTGTTGACGTGAATGCGGTAGTGGGCAGTGCGCCAGCGATGGGCGCGATTCTCGCGAATGTGAAGGAGCCGGTCTATTCGGTAGCGGGATTATCCGGGACGACAGGCAAACGCATCGCGATTTATCGTAGCTATAGCGCGTCGATGGACGAAGGCTGGACGCGCTGGATGTTTGACGTCAACCACATTGCGTTCACGTCAATCGTTGATCGGGACGTGAAGGCGGGCGGTCTGAATGCAAAGTTTGACGTGATCATCTTGCCCGATCAAAATGCGAACGGACTGCGCCGCGGATTGAGCGGCGGCTATCCAGACTCGCTCAAAGGCGGACTCGGCGACACGGGAGGTGCGTCACTGAAGACTTTCGCAGAAAATGGCGGCACGGTGATCGCCTTTAACGAAGCGAGCGAGTACGCGATCGAAACGTTAGCGCTGCCCGTCAAGAATATTTTATCGGGCGTCAAGCAAAACGATTTTTACGCGCCAGGCTCGCTGATTGCCATTGAGTTGAACCCGCAACATGCGCTCACCTCGCGTATGACTGCGTCGGTTCCGGCAGCATGGTTTGAAAACGGACCAGCGTTTGACATTACAGACGCGTCACGCGCGTCGGCCGTAGCGATCTATCCAAACACTGGCGATCCCTTGCTCTCTGGATGGCTGCTGGGCGGTGCTAAGCTGCACGGAAAAGCAGCGATCGTGGATGTAACGGTTGGAAAGGGACACGCAGTGTTGTTCGGCTTTCGTCCGCAGTATCGCGGCCAGACCATGGGCACACAGCCGCTGATCTGGTCGGCGATTCTACGGTAGCGTAACTCGCTACGCTCGAGCCTTTGGTAGCGCTTCGCCATCGAGAATGAAGTGCAGGGCGACGCCGTTGTTACAATAACGCAAGCCGGTGGGTTTGGGGCCATCCTTGAACACATGGCCTTGGTGTCCACCGCAGCGCACGCAGTGATATTCGGTGCGTGGTAAGATCAGTTTGTAGTCTTTCTTCAGGCCGAGAGCACCGGGGAGATAGTCAAAAAAACTGGGCCACCCGGTCCCGCTGTCAAATTTCATGGACGACGAAAAAAGCGGCAAGGAGCACGCGGCGCACACAAAGGTGCCCGTTCGCTTTTCGCGGTCAAGCGGGCTGCTGCCGGCGCGCTCTGTGTTGTGCTCAAACAATACAGTGTAGCTGTCCGCTGGAAGCAGAGCTTGCCAGTCGGCTTTTGATTTTTCGCTCTCAGTCATGCGTAACTCCTTGATCAGAAACGTTGAACAGACGTGCACCGTACATACACCCACCGAAGCGGCGGAGTTCGCCGATCGCATTTTCTTTTTAAAGAGGTTTTCGTATGCCTGTTGGAACTGTAGTGATAGGACGTGCACGACTGGTTGCGTTGGTCGCGGTCCTCGCGTCGTCCGACGCGCTTGGCGCGCAGCAACCTGTATTGAATTTTGCCAAACTGGAAGCACGACGCGATTCGTTTGTGGTCATGGTGCAGGGCAACGCACTCGGTTCATCCGTCTATGCGCTGGAGTCGACGGCGAACGGGTGGATGCTGCGTGAGTCGACCAACGTTATGAACGGGATGGTACTGCAAACAACGGTGCTCCAAACAGATGCAAAGTTCAATCCAAAAACGCTGCTGCAATCCAGTACCATGCAGGGACAAGCCCTGAAGTCAGACATTGCGTTTAGCGGCGCACATGCGACCGGTAATGCGATGTCGATGTCGGCCGCCGGTCCACAATCCGTCTTAGTGGATGCAACGCTGCCGCCTGGCACTCTCAACGCGGACGCGATGGTGTATGTGCTGCCGCTACTGGCGTGGGCCGACCAATCGGTGTTTACATTGAGCACGTTCAATGCAGGCAAGGGCACGATTGACGCCATCGTGCTGACGGTCGTTGGCAGCGAAACGATCACGGTGCCTGCCGGCACATTTGAGACGTGGAAAGTTGAGGAGAAAACGCCCACCATCGCGGTCACGCTGTTTATCTCGAAAG
>JAYTTR010000023.1:0-3090 GCA_043744935.1 Gemmatimonadaceae bacterium | reverse complement strand
TTCGCCAGAACCGCAGAATCGCAGGGCACACGGGTGGTGACATTAACGGTGCCCTCATAGCGGCGGCGCAGTGTCGTATACATCCCCGTTGCTGCGCAGTCCCGGTCGTGTTGTGCCTGAATCTCTTTCGTCCGGGCACGCCTCGCCGTTGCGAGCAACGTATCTCGAAGCGCCCTCGGAGTTTTTGCGCTGTCGAGACTGTCGCGGAGCACCGCCAGACGGGGGCGTGCCATCTCAGGAACCGTTGGCACGGAATCGAGCGCATTGACAGTCGCGTACTTGAACTTTTGCTCCATCGTCACCGGAATCCGCATGAAACCGGCCTGCGCATTGCCTTCGAACGCCTGAGCGCGCGGCATCCAAAACCGTTGATTGTACAACCCGTATTCCAGTGTAATAGCGGTGATGTCGACCTTCATGGGCGAGAGCATCGCCTTTACCATCCACGGAACCCCGCCTCCGGTGTTATCGTTGCGACCCATTCCCGGCCCGCGTCGATTGGCTCGTTGTAAGGTATCAACCTTTTCTCGCGCTGTTTCATCGTCAGCCAGCGCCCACACATCGAGTTGCGACGAGATCCGATACACCGCCCGCACCAGATGCGCCGTTTTTTCATCAAACCAAAAACTTCCGACACTCAAATTCCATTTCGGATATCGCGCTTGAATTTTCAGTTCGCGAAGCACCAACCGCGTGCTATCCGGAAGCATCATGATCACTGAATCGCCAGTCGCATAGGTGTAATACGCCTCAGCACCTTCGGCGATCGGATGCACAAATTCACGTTCGTCCACATCGGTGCGCGTCAGACCGCCGCCGATCCAAAGCTGTTCCCGGCCCGGATAATATGGAATCGGCGAAAGTGCGTTGACCTCTCCACCTCCGGTCTCTCCTGCAATAGGCACCACGGATCGATTCCCTTTCACTTCGACCAACGCGCCGCGCCCCCGTTGCCATTGGACCCGCGATGCATCCTCATGACGCATCGCGAGCCGGTCCCGACCAAAAGCCTTAAAACCAAGCCCAACGGACAAGCGCTGATACGTGGTAGCATCGTAGCTCAACAGCGCCGCGTCCTGCCGGAGCCGAGCCTTGCGGGCGCGAAGCAACAGATCACGCGCCCCCGGATCCTTGAAGGCACTCGCTCGAAGCGCGTCCGTGACCGGCACATTCACCACGGTCCTGGCATCGCGACGTCGCCCCGACACTTCTTCGAGCGTGGCCTCCGCTTCACTCGTGCGGGCACGGGCTGAATCTGCTTTGGGCTTCCCTGTGTGCACCCCAATTTGGACTTGAAACGCCAGCGCAATCGGAACGAGAACCAGCATCGGAGAATCTCCTTGAGGCAACGTCAGGGATGGGTGCATTGGATACGCACGGACAGCCCGTCGGGTTTCGCCGGCCAGACAGAACGCGGCCTACGCCAGCCATTGCGCCTGTGTCCCCGGCCGTTTCGATTACCCTCTCAGTCCGCCAGCGTTTCCCTATCAGTCGGAATTCGGATGATGTCCACGGCTCCCGCCCTTTCCGTTCGATCGCTCCGCAAAGCCTACGACGACCTCATTGCCGTCGACGGACTCGATGTTGAAGTCCGCGCGCGGGAGTGCTTCGGGCTTCTCGGTCCGAACGGAGCTGGGAAGACGACGACCATTGAAATCTGCGAGGGACTGCTCGACCACGACGGCGGCACCGTCGAACTCTTCGGTGGAAACTGGGAACACGACGCCGCTTCGTTGCGACAGCGCATCGGAATTTCGCTCCAGGAAACTCAGCTCTCGGAAAAGCTCACCGTGCGCGAAACACTTACTTTGTTTCGCAGCTTCTATGACCACCCCAAGAGCGTCGTCGATGTCATTGCCCTGGTGCAACTCGACGAAAAACTGGACGCGCGCGTCGGTGCCTTGTCGGGCGGTCAAAAACAACGCCTCGCCGTGGCCTGCGCACTGATTGGCGACCCCGAGTTGCTCTTTCTCGACGAGCCCACCACCGGACTCGATCCACAATCGCGCCGCCAACTCTGGGATGTGATTGATCGCTTTCGCGCCTCGGGCGGATCGATCGTTCTCACGACACACTATATGGATGAGGCCGAGCGCCTTTGCGATCATATCGCCATCGTCGACCACGGCAGAGTTATCGCCCGCGGCACACCGCGTGAGTTGATCGAATCACTCGGCGCCGAACAGGTGATCGAGTTCGCCGCCGCCGGCCATGTGCCGTTCGCCATCGAAGCACTGGCCAAACTCGACGGCGTCCGTGCAGCTCGTATCGACGCCGGAACGTATGCGTTGCAAGCCTCCGAACTGCATCGCGCTGTCCCCGCCGTGCTCGCGTTTCTTGCGGCGAACAATGCTGCGCTCACCGAACTCCGCACCCATTCGGCTACGCTCGAAGATGTTTTTGTCTCCCTCACCGGGAGGCATCTGCGCAATGATTGACCGCGACCAGAAGCCGCGCACGCCGCGTCCGTTTCGCGATTCGCAGATTGCCCAACTGACACTGGTGCGGTTGCGCGAGTTCATCCGCGAACCTGAAGCGCTGTTTTGGGTGTTTATCTTTCCGATTCTGATGGCCGCAGGGTTGGGGCTCGCATTCCGGAATCGGCCGGCCGACAAAGTGAAGGTGGCCGTGATCGAGCGAGCCGGCACTGGCAGACCCATCGTCGCAGTCCGCCTGTCGTCCGATAGTGCGCTCGTGGTGCAGGTGATGCCTGTCGATTCGGCGCTCGAGGCCTTGCGAATCGGGAAGGTGGCCATTGTCGCATTTGATACGGCAGCGGGTGAGATCACGTATCGCTACGATCCGGCCCGCGAAGAATCGCGAAGCGCCCGCTTGGTCGTGGACGATGCCCTACAGCGTGCTGCCGGGCGATCCGATGTGATCACGGCCCGTGAATCGCATGTCACTGAACGTGGCGCCCGCTACATCGATTTTGTGATTCCCGGATTGCTCGGGATGAACCTGCTCGGCAGCGGCGTTTGGGGACTCGGGTTTGCCTTGGTCGATCTTCGTCGCAAGAAATTGCTCAAGCGGCTCGTCGCCACACCGATGTCGAAAGCGCAATTCCTCGGATCGTTCATGCTGTCGAGG
>JAYTTR010000022.1:0-12140 GCA_043744935.1 Gemmatimonadaceae bacterium | reverse complement strand
GCCGTCGTCGGCACGATGAAAAACTTTGTGCCCGAACGTATTGTTAGAGCGACCGGCACGATGATGCGCATGAACATTGACGATGGGGATATCTTCATCGGTGAATTCGAGAATGGTGCCATTGGCTCAGTGCAAACCAGCTTCGTCACGGTGGGTAACTATCCCGGACTTGAGGCGCGCGTGTACGGCAGCAAGGGAGCGCTCATCTGTCGATTGGTCGAAGAAAACGGCATCTGCGAATCGCTGAAAGCGGCGAGTGCCGACCAGGTGGAGTTTCGCGAGCTCGACATTCCAGAACGCTTCTATCCACCCGGCGGTAGCAAAACCGAATCATGGCGTTCGTTGTTTTACGCGAACTTGGTCAGCTCATTTATTTCAGAGATTCTCAGCGACGGCCCGGAGAACGAAGGAAATTTTGAAGACGGCGCGCACGTGCAGGAGTTGATCAATGCGGTAGAGCGCTCGTTTCGCGAACGACGTTGGGTGTCCATCCCGTTGCTGTCCGAGTCGGCGTCCTGAGCACGCTCGTCGGCGCGTTTCTCACGCAGTACTACGCGCGGCATCCGGTGAATGCGACGTTTACCGGAGTGCATGCGCATGATGCGCAGTTACCCGATTGGTCACGTGCCGCGCGTTTGCGCGAGGCGGACGAGATGAGCGCGCTGCATCGGGCGTTGACCGAGGGGCATCCCGTATCGCATATGCCTCCGGCGGCATACGCAGCGGCTTTGAACGCGGATGTCGATCTACTGGACGCCGAGCTCGCGCGCGCGAATCTCGAGGTGCGACTGGTAGAATTCGAGAGCGGTTTCTTTCATGATCGTAATCCGGCGCTGTGGACCGGTGAAGCAATCTTCGGCGCGGCATCGTTGATGATTCGTGCATTCGCGAGCCGGAACGATCGGTTACCGTCGCTCGCTGCGAGACTGGCGGCGATCGATGACTTTTTGCAGGTGATGCGGACGACGCTGCAATCGACGATCCCCGCGCCGTGGATTGAACGCGCAGCCAAGGAATGTCGCGCCGCACTTTTGTTATTTGGTGAGGGTCTGGAGCTGTGGCTGAGCGAAGAGCCATGCGATGACGAACGTGTGGCTGCAGTACGCGTCGCCGCTGCAAGTGCGCGCAATGCGTTCGTCGATTGCGAACGATGGTTGGCGCACATACCGCATGCGGCCGATTCGTCGCTTTCGTGCGGCGGCGCCGTGTACGACGTGTTGCTGCGCCGCGGACACTTCAGCGCGCACTCCGCAACGGACATATTGGCGCAGGCCACGCGTGAGTTGACCCGAGAACAAGCAACACTCGCACAGATGTTAACGCATCGCGGTTGGACTCTCGCCGATGCCCAGCACGCCATGGCCGCGGATCATCCAACCACCGCGCAATACGAGGAAACGTTTCATCGCCGCTGGGCCGAATGTCGAGTGCTCGCGATGCAGCATGACGTCGTGGATTGGCCAGAATGGCCGATTCGCTATGTGCCGATCCCTCATTGGGCTCTTGCCTCGGCACCGTCGTTGTATTGGCTGTTCTACCGGTCGCCAGCGCGATTCGACCCCTATACAACGGCCGAGTACATGGTCACACCGATCGACGACACGCTCGACGCAAACGAACAAGAGCGGCGATTGCACGTGTGGAATCACAGCACCATTACGCTGAATCATGTCGTGCATCACGGGTCGATTGGGCATCACGTGCAGAATTGGCATGCATACCATCGCAGTCTTTCGCGCCTTGGCCAGATCGCAGCGGTGGACTGTGCGAGCCGTATCGGCATGTTCTTCGGTGGCACGATGGCCGAAGGTTGGGCGTGTTACGCGACGGGGCTGATGGAAGAGCTCGGGTTGCTCACGGATCTGGAACGCCTCTCGGAGCAGCACACACGCGTACGACTACTGGCACGCGCGATTGCCGACGTGCAGTTGCATGTTGGCGCGCGTTCATTGACTGAGACGATTCAGTTCTACGTTACGGAGGTTGGTATGCCCTTAGAGACAGCGACAGCCGAAGCGCATAAAAACTCAATGTTTCCCTGCACTGCCGTGATGTATTGGCTCGGCACCAGTGGCATTCGCCACCTCCGCGCTCGCATGCAGGAACGTCAGGGGAGGGCGTTCGCGCTGCGTGCATTTCACGATCACGTGTTGTCGCGAGGCGCGATTCCTGTGGCACTTGTCGCGGCAATGATGGAAGCGAGCGTAACGTGAACCATGCGTGCCGCGTTGCAACGCGCGTGTTCGCCGTCATATGGTGCGTCGCGTGTCGCGGCGACGCGAAACGCGTTGACGCATCGAACGACCTACTGACGGTCGGATACGACCGAGAGCCCGACACCATGAATCGCTACGCAACGCATATTCTCGAGGACATCGAGTCTTGCGTGGTGGAAGGGTTGGTCACAAATGACGAGAAGATGAACGTTGTGCCGGTGCTTGCCGCGGAGATCCCCACCACGACGAATGGCGGCGTGCGGATGCGCGCCGATGGTGGAATGGACGTCACGTGGAAACTGCGTCCGGGCGTGCAGTGGCACGACGGCGTCTCGCATACGTCAGCCGACGTCAAGTTTACCGTCGACGCGATTAACAAGGGCGACTGGAAGCCGGAGAGTGTGGACGGTTTTGATCGCATCACCGCCGTCGACACCCCCGACTCGCTCACGGCCATTGTGCACTATCGCGAAGTATACGCGCCGTATCAGCAACAGTTCGCACGCGGCACGCTACCCAAGCACGTACTCGCTGGTCAGAATATCGATCGGGCAAACGCGTACAATCGGGCACCGCTTGGCACGGGGCCGTACAAGGTCGCCGAGTGGAAAACTGGTGAGTACATCCTCCTCGAACGGGTTCCGCATTACTGGCGTGGCGCAGACTATCCAAAAATCAAACGCATTCTGTTTCGATTCCTGACCAACACGACGACGCGCATCAATCAACTCAAGTCGGGAGAGGTGCAGTTCGTCGCATTGGTGCCGTGGGATAAAGTGCGCGAGCTGCGAACGGTGCCAAACATTCGACTGAATCAAGTCGTTGGCAATGGATATGAGCACGTCTCGCTCAACGAGAAGCATTTCCCCCCGTTCGCTGATGTGCGAGTACGACGTGCGTTGGCACACGCCATTGATCGCGAACTGATCGTGCGCACTATTCTTGACGGGCTCGTGCAAGTGGTGAACGGTCCAATTCAGCCGTTGTCGCCCGCGTACGAAGCAAACGTGACCACGTATGCGTTCGACCCCCTTCGGTCACGCGCCTTACTCGATGAGGCCGGATGGACCGTCGGCGCGGATGGCGTGCGCGTCAAAGATGGAAAACGATTGTCCTTCACGCTGATCACGCAGTCTGGGTTTGCGATTCGCGAAAACGTCTCGCAAACACTGCAGCGTCAATGGCGGGATATCGGCGTCGAGGCAAACGTCCGGCTCGTTGATGGCACGTCCATTAGCGGGTTGTGGTTTGCCGGCGAATTTGACGGAATGCTGCATTGGTGGCAGCAGGGAGCAGATCCAGAAATCACGCTCTTTTTCGCAGCCGATCGCACACCGCCGGCGGGACGCAATATCAACTACTTCGCTGACGACACACTCACGAAATTGTTGTACGCTTCTGATCGCACCGTAGATATTCCAGCGCGCAATGCACTGCTGCTGGCCGCGCAACGCCGCGTTGCGGACCTCGTGCCGGAGCTGCCGTTGTACAACACATCAAAGATTGACGCGGTGCCTGCGCGCTTGCTGCATTTTACGGGCAACCCCACGAATGCTGGACCGTTCTGGAATGTGTATGCGTGGGAGTTGTCGCCGCCGTGATGCGACTGGTCGCGCGTCGACTGCTGCACAGTGTGCCACTGCTGTTCCTGATCTCTCTGCTGGTGTTCGCGCTTATCCATGCGGCGCCCGGAGGTCCGCTCGCGACGTATCTCGAAAACCCGAATGTGCGCCCCGAAGATATCGCGCGACTACGTCGTGCGATGGGGCTCGACCGCTCACTGAGCGCACAGTACATCGCGTGGCTCTGGGCGTTTGTGCGAGGCGACTGGGGCTACAGTTTTGCCGACGGCAGACCGGTTTTTCTTCGACTCGTCGAACGTGTACCAGCAACGCTTGAACTTGTGAGCGTCTCCAGTATTCTCGCGCTGTTGATGGCACTCGCGGTTGGTATTCTTTCCGCATCGCACCGTCGATTTGATCGTGCAACGACGCTGCTCGCGGTTGCCGGTATTTCCTTGCCGGTCTTTTGGTTTGGACTGGTGTTGCAACTGTGTTTTGCCGGATGGTTGGCGTGGTTGCCCTCCTCCGGTCGCGCGTCGTTCGACCACGGAGATGTGGCAGATCGCGTCGCCCATCTCGTCCTGCCAACCATCGTGCTCGCCGCCATGTTTGCTGCATCGTGGTCGCGCTACCTGCGACGGGCGATGCGCGACATTCTTGCTCAACCGTTCGTTGGCTCGGCGCGTGCGCGCGGGGTTCGTGCCCGCACGATATTGTTGCGACACGCACTCCCGAATGCGCTGCCGACCTTTGTCACGGTGGTTTTGCTCGATGCGTCCATCATGGCATCCGGTGCAGTAGTGACAGAGAGCATCTTCGCGTGGCCAGGTGTGGGAAGTTTGTTCACCGAGTCGTTGGCAAAGCGTGATTACACGGTGCTCATGGCATTTTTGCTGTGCGGATCCGTGACCGTCATGGCGCTGAATCTCCTCGCGGATATTGCGATTTACCTGATAGACCCGCGCACGCGTGACAAGGCATGACTGTACTACCAGTGCTATTTGA
This sequence comes from Gemmatimonadaceae bacterium, assembly GCA_043744935.1. GTDB lineage: Bacteria > Gemmatimonadota > Gemmatimonadetes > Gemmatimonadales > Gemmatimonadaceae > Gemmatimonas. Next base: position 7,357 of record JAYTTR010000022.1, on the reverse strand, counting down.
TCGCCCGCAGCGGCAGGGTGCTCCGCACGTTGCGGGTACCCTCCTCGGTATCCTGCTTGTTCTTGCCGCCGTTGCTCCGCTCATCGCTCCGTTTGCCGCGGACGCAATTGATCTCGCAAATCGGCGCGGCACACCATCGCTCTCGCATTGGTTTGGCACTGACGAATTGGGCCGTGATGTACTCACGCGCATTCTGTTCGGCGCGCGAGTGTCGTTGTCCATCGGTTTACTGTCCGCACTCATCAGCGTGGCACTCGGTGCCGCAGTGGGCGCCGTTGCCGGATACGCGCGCGGTTGGGTAGACGACCTGCTCATGCGCGCGACCGACGCGATGCTGTCAATACCGCGGCTGCCGCTTCTGATGATCGTTGCGGCCGTGCTACAACCCAGCGTGCCGTTGTTGATTCTTCTCGTGGGCGCCGCAGGCTGGATGGAGACGGCGCGCATCGTCCGCGCTGAGGTGCTGTCGTTGTCCGCCAGAGATTTTGTTTCGGCAGCACGCGCTTCGGGCGCGACACCGCAACGCGTCGTGTTGCGACATGTCTTGCCAGGCGTGATTCCGGCCGCATCAGTCGCTACCACACTCGCGATCGGACGCGGCATTCTCCTCGAAAGTGCACTCAGCTTTTTCGGTGTTGGGGTCCAGCCGCCGACTGCAAGCTGGGGCAACATGCTGTATCAGGCACAAACGACGATGACCAGCGAACCCTGGCTGGCCATCGTACCCGGTTTCATGATTTTTATAACGGTATTGGCCTGCAATGCCGTTGGTGATGCGATTGCCAATGCGAACGCTAAAACAAGCGAGCCATGATACTTTGCTCTGCTAGTTCACGAACTTTGCGCCCGTCAGCGTTGCCAACGCGCCAAATGTTGTCTGCGCCGCATTGAGACCAAGTCGAAAATCCTTGTCCGTGAACGTAGAAAAGAGATCGGTTGGTTGGTGCCAGTGCGGATCCCATCCACTTCCGATCTGCACACCGCGTTCGTTTTCACGCAGACTGATTGAAGCAACAAGGTCCATGAATGGGCCTGAATCAGTATTCGTCATGTGGCTGCCAACAGAGGCGGGATAGTCGGTCGCAAACTTTTCGTTCGCGCCATGCAGTATCCACGCAAGTGATTGCGCTTGCGATGCAAATTTCGATGTGGATTGAAACTCAATGTTGACGTCTGCTTCAGGACGCTGCTCAGGTGCCAGCGTGCCATCAGCGCGCGGCATGCCGTGATCAAACATCATCATGTCATGTTGTATCATGCCGAGCCATTTGGGTTCGGGATATCTACCGGAGCCAAGCGGGAACTCTTTGCCTTGCAGCGCGGCGCGTTGATCGACGTACGCCTTCGCGCCGTTCAGTCCCGACTCTTCGTTGTTCCACAGCGCGAAACGAATGGATCGATCCGTTTTGACATCGGGACTGCTGAAGACGCGTGCAAGCTCCATCACAAGCGCTGTTCCCGATCCATCATCGTTGGCCGCTTCGCCCCACCCAATGCCGTCCATATGCGCGCCAACGATGTACATCTCTTCGGGATGTGTCGTGCCGATTTTCGTGCAGAACACTTCCTGGCGCTGCCCGGGCGCACTCGGCTGCGCATTGAGTGCGCGAAGTCGCGCGTCAGGCTGCAGTAACGAGTCGCCGTTCACGCCAGTCCGTGCGCGAATACCACGCGAACGTCCACCACCGCTTTCGGTGCGAATGCGATTTGGATTGGCTGCACCGGCACCAGGAGCGCCAGCCGCCGGTCGTGCCACTGGTGCGGGAGGTTGAAAATCGTACGTCACACGTTCCGTATTCGTGCATCCGTAACTTTTGAGCTGCGCTTCAATCCAGTCGATAGCGGCGCGATTGCGATCCGTACCTTGGCGTCGATCCCCAAACGCTGTCAGTCCTTTCACCGTCGCTTTGTATTTATCGAACTCCAAGCGCGCGACCATCGTACGAATTGTCTCCGCGCTGTCGTTCGCGGTGACTGCGGGGGTCTGCGCAAGGGCGCGCGTACCGAGGGAAATGAGCAGGACGCCAAAGGCGCATCGAGCTGAGTAAGAATGCATCGCGGAAGCTTGAGCAGGGTGAGGAAAAGTGCGACGATAAGCACGCACGTTGTAAACGAAAGTGGGCCGCGCGCACGATTGCCGCCAGTCAGGTAGCGTACCGCAGCGCGACCGGCCACAATTGCAGCAGATTACAGGTGCTCCGTTTTCCTTGCTTCTTGCAACCGCAACCTCCATGTCGCCACGTACGCTTCACCATGCAATGCCGTTGGTTGTTCGTGCACTCTCCGCGGCGGTGCTTGCTGCTGGTGCATGCGCACTGCCGGGGGCTACGCCTCCAGTCTCAATCACGATTTCCGCATTGCCGGCGAACGGCGGCGTCTCCGCTGCACACGGCATGGTGGTATCTGCGAGCGCCATCGCCAGTACAGCCGGGCGCGATGTCCTCGCGGCTGGCGGTAACGCGGTCGACGCTGCTATCGCCACCGGATTCGCGCTCGCGGTGACGTACCCCACGGCCGGCAATATTGGCGGCGGCGGCTTCATGGTGCTCCGCATGCCCGACGGTCGCGCAACAACCATCGATTTTCGTGAGATGGCACCGCAAGCAGCTAAGCCGGAAATGTTTACCGATTCGACGGGTGCCAATTCGGCAACGCGCCATCATCGGAGCCACTTATCCGTTGGTGTGCCGGGCACCGTTGCTGGTTTTGCACTCGCACACGAGAAGTACGGGAAGCTTCCGTGGAAGCAACTCGTCGATCCGGCCATGCACCTCGCAGCCGACGGCTTTGATGTGCCATCAGGGCTGGCGGCATCATTGTCGGGAGCCCTGACTCGAATGAAAGTGTATCCGTCCAGTATCGCCGCGTTTTCAAAGAATGGCGTACCGTATGCGGCCGGAGAACATTTTCGACAACCCGATCTCGCGCGAACGTTGACGAGAATTCGCGACGAAGGACGCAACGGCTTCTATCGCGGACAAACAGCACGGCTCCTCGCGGTCGAGATGCAGCGCGGTGGAGGATTGATTACCGAAGACGACTTGGCACGTTACGAGGCGAAGGAACGCGCGGCCGTTCGCGGCACGTATCGCGGTTACGAAATTATCTCGATGCCGCCGCCAAGTTCCGGTGGCGTCGCCATGATCGAAATGCTGAACATCCTGGAAGGATTTGATCTCGCCTCCGCCGGACACAACTCGCCGAAGTATGTGCACCTGGTTACCGAAGCGATGCGCCGAGCATTTCTTGATCGCGCGCGGTTTCTCGGCGACCCCGACTTTACAAGGGCGCCGCTAGATAGACTCTCCAGCAAGTCGTACGCAGACACACTGCGCAAAACCATTTCAATGGATCGTGCAACACCGTCCGCACCGGCGCAGATCGCCGAGGGGTACGAAAGCCTGGAGACCACTCACTTCTCCGTAGTGGACGCGAGTGGTATGGCTGTTTCTGTGACCTACACGCTTGAGGCCGGATACGGACTCGCGGCCGTCGTTGGTGGCGCAGGGTTCTTGCTCAACAATCAGATGGGGGATTTCAATGGCAAACCGGGCCTCACCGACAGTACGGGACTCGTTGGCACAGCGCCAAACATTGCGCAGCCAGGCAAACGAATGCTCTCGAGTATGACACCGAGTATCATCGCGCGCGATGGCAAGTTGGTAGCGGTGGTGGGCAGTCCTGGTGGCCGCACCATCATCAATACAGTGATGCAGGTTGTCCTCAATCTCATTGATTTTCACATGAGTATTCAGGACGCCGTGAACGCGCCACGTTTTCATCATCAATGGTTACCGAACGTGCTCACGGTCGAACGAAATGGTCTCTCACCCGCAACAATCGCGGCCTTGCAAGCGATGGGGCACGAGGTGCGCATTGGTGGTCAGCAAGGTACGGCCCATTCAATTTTCGTCGACGGAAAGAGCGGCAGGCGTATGGGCGCAGCAGACCCACGTGACAAGGATGCAGGTGCCATTGGCTACTGAACGTCGGCAATGCGCAGCTGGAGCGTTTGTATTTTTACTAGCGCTATCCGTTGGCACGTCGTCGATCGTGCGCGCGCAGTCGACCAGCGACAGCGCACGCGCATTTGGCCGTGTGGTCGAGCAGTTGTCGGAGCCCGGCGGGTACTTCAACACCGACAACCTGATCTCGAACGAACGCAGCTACCTCCATGTGCTCAGCGCATTTGACCGCTTGGGGGTGCATGGTGGCGCGTACATTGGCGTCGGTCCAGATCAAAACTTCTCGTACATTGCGCGCATTCGTCCGACGATTGCGTTTGTCATCGACATTCGGCGCGACAACCTGTTGCAGCATTTAATGTTCAAGGCGCTCTTCGCATGTGCTCGAAATCGCCTCGAATATCTGGCCCTCTTGCTCGGGCGCCCGACGCCAGCAACGATCGACCGGTGGAACGAACAGTCTATTGAGTCAATCATTGCCGTGATCGACACATCAACCACCACCGCGCAGAGCGCCTCGGCCGCGCGCGCGTCGGTGCTCGCGTTCGTCCAGCGCAGCGGCGTCGCGCTCTCCGCAAACGACATGGCCACCATCAAACGCTTCCACAACGAGTTCATCGCTGGCGGACTTGGTCTGCAGTTCACGACGACTGGGCGAGCGCCACAGTACTACTATCCGACGCTGCGTCAGTTGCTCCTGGAGCGCGATCTTGATGGACAGACCTCGAGCTACCTCGCGCATGAAGCAGATTTTCAGTTTGTAAAGTCGCTTGAGGCGCGCAACCTCATTATCCCTGTTGTTGGTGATCTGTCTGGTGCGCACGCGCTGTCGTCGATAGGCCTACTCATTGCACAGCGTGGTGAACGAGTGTCCGCGCTCTACGCGTCGAATGCAGAAGACTACTTGCTTCGCGATGGCACGTTCCCCCGCTATGCACGAACGGTGACACTGCTCCCTCGGGATGCAAAAAGTGTGATCATTCGCAGTTACTTTGGCGGAGAAGGATCGCATCCGGAGTCCGTGACTGGTTATTACAGTACGCAGCTGTTGCAAACGATCAATTCGTTCAGTGGCGATGTCGCGAACGGCGGCATCATCTCGTATCGGCAACTAGTACAACAGCATTTCATACCGTTGCGACCGTGACGTCAACGGAACTCGCTCCGCGCAGCACAGGCATGGCGAGCGTGCGTCGCGATTTGCGCGATGCGCTGAGAGGCACTCGCCATGACTACACCAGTGGCTCGATCGGACGCGCGATTTTCTTGCTGGCTGTGCCGATGGTCTTGGAAATGGTGATGGAAAGTCTGTTTGCCGTGACCGATGTGTTCTTCGTCGCGCGGCTTGGCGCGTCCGCCATCGCGACCGTTGGGCTGACGGAGACGATGATGATCGTGGTCTATACACTCGCCATGGGTCTCGCAATTTCCGCCGCTGCGATCGTCGCACGTCGAATCGGTGAAAAAGATGCCGACGCGGCAGCACGCGCGGCTGTTCAAGCCATACTAATTGGCGCGGTCATGGCAAGTGTCATCGCCGCATGCGGAGCGGTCTTCGCGCCCGAGCTCTTAATACTCATGGGCGCTTCATCCGACGTGCTCACCACCGGCACCACGTTCACGCGCGTCATGCTGGGCGGTAGCGTGACCGCGTTCATGTTGTTCGTCATCAATTCCTCGTTTCGCGGTGCTGGCGACGCCGCCATGTCGATGCGCGTGCTCTGGATCTCGAACGCCATCAACATCGTGCTCGGTCCGTTACTCATTTTCGGCGTCGGTCCGTTGCCCCGGCTCGGCGTGACAGGTGCGGCCGTCGCGACGACGATCGGCCGGGGCGTCGGCGTGCTCATCGCGCTGTACTTTCTCGCACGCGGTAGCGGACACCTTCGCGTCGCGCTGCGACATCTGGTGATCGAATGGAAGACGATCTCGCGCATTTTGCGACTTTCGCTGAACGGCACGTTTCAAGTGCTGGTCGGCAGTCTCAGCTGGATCGCACTCGTACGATTGATGGCAACTTTCGGAAGCGCAGCCATGGCCGGCTACACCATCGCGGTACGGATGGTGATGTTTGCCTTGCTACCAGCCTGGGGCCTGGGCAACGCCGCCGCGACGATGGTCGGACAGGCACTCGGCGCTTCAAACCCTGAGCGTGCGGAGTCGGCCGTTTGGACCGCCGCGCGCTACAACGTGGTGTTTCTCGGGCTGATGGGATTGTTGTTTTTTGTATGCGCACCATTCATCGTGCACGCGTTCACCACCGATGCCGCGGTCAGCAACGTCGCAGTGTTCGGTCTGCGCACGATGGCGGCAGGATTTCCAATGTTCGCCTTCGGGATGACACTGACACAATCGTTTAACGGTGCGGGCGACATCGCGACTCCGACGCGCATCAACATCGGAGTGTTCTGGATTTTCGAGATTCCCATTGCGTGGGTGCTGGCGGAACGCACAAGCCTGGGGTCGCGTGCGGTGTTCATAGCTGTGCTGGCCGCGTATTCGCTGCTGGCGTTGGTCAGCACCATCATGTTCAAGCGCGGCCGATGGCGCACCCGACGCGTTTGATGATTGCTACGTGACGCGAAACCGCGACACACGAAATGGACGCAAGTCAAATGCTGGTGTGCGGTCTGTCGCGAGATCCGCGAGCACTTCGCCAAGGACGCTCGAGAATTTGAAACCATGCCCCGAACACGGACTCGCGAGAATGACGTGCGGGTGTTCGGGGTGGCGATCCACAATGAAATGCTCATCCGGAGTGTTTGTGTACATACACACCGCCGTCTCGCGAATTGGGCCGTTCGCATCCGGGAGGTATCGTGCAATGAGCCCTCGCACGATCTGCACTTCTGCATCGTCGACCTCACGCCGCAATCGATCCGGATGCGTGTATTCGCCGTTTGAATGCAGTGCGAGCGCGAGTCCATCACCGCTATCCGGGATACCGTACCAACTTTCGTTGGGCGCATACTCGGAGATGAACACTGGAAACGCGGCATCGGTGAAGCTGGCCGCGCGCCGCTCTGGAGTGAACCAGTATTTCACATTGCGCTGCACTTTGAGAGGCAGCGCTAGCTCGGGAACAACATCGCTCATCCACGCGCCAAGCGATAAGACGAGTCGTCGTGCGCGGTAAATACCTGTGGCCGTTGTGATCTCGACACCACCATCAACAGCACGCCACGATAGCATCGGTTCGTTGAGTCGCACCAGTGCGCCGTGGTGTCGCGCAACGTCAAGCGCTGCCGCGATCGCCCGTTCCGGCGCGAGCACGCCTGCACGCGGCTCCCACACGCCCACCATATCTGCCGTCGGCATGAAAACCGGATACCGGTCGTGCACTGCATCCGCCGACAGAATTTCATGCGGTAGTCCGTGCGTCTCCGCACTCA
>JAYTTR010000021.1:0-3102 GCA_043744935.1 Gemmatimonadaceae bacterium | reverse complement strand
TGTTAATAACCGAAAATGTAGTTTCGCGACAATTTATCCAGCTTTAACCTAAAAAAGTCGCTTCACGACTAAACGGTCGATTTCATGACAAAAATAGTACTTTCGCGACAATAACGCGAGTAATTCCGATCCTGCTGGGCCGCCTTTGGCACATGCTCTCAACTGCTTCTCGGCCTTCACGTTCCTTCGCTTGCTCCGCTAATTTCGCTTGTCCTTCGCTTTCCTCGTTCAACACTTGGAGCGTGACATGCGAGTTCAATTCGGTACGCGGCTCGCGGTCGCGCTCGTTTGCGCGTCCTCCCTTTCGGCGCAGGTCAAACAAAGTAGGTGACCAGAACACGCACGAGATACGCGCCCTCGATCGCGCGAAGACGGTCGTCATTCTTCAGGGCGGCATGCTCGAGGAGCATGGCCCTTATCTCCCCGCCTTCACCGATGGGATCCTGAGCGCGCGCCTCACGCAGGAACTGGCGGCCGGCATCGTTCGCCAGCGGCCAGGATGGACGGTGTTGGTGTTTCCGCCCATCGCGGCCGGAGCAAGTGGCTCAAATGAAATCGGTCGGCAGTATTCATTTGCCGGCACATACGCATTACGCCCGTCGACCCTCCGCGCTGCTTTCGTTGACCTCGCCAGCGAACTTGGCGAACAAGGCTTTCGCTGGGTACTGGTTGTGCACGTTCATGGCTCACCGCTGCACATCGGCGCGCTCGATGACGCCTCTGACTTCTTTCACGACACGTACCACGGCACCATGGTCAACTTATGGGGCCTTCTTCCAGTACTCGGCGGCTGGGGTGGTGCGATGGCTGATATGACGGCTGCCGAGAAGGCCGCCGAGGGCCTGTCGTTGCATGCGGGGATGGACGAGCACAGCCTGATGCTGTATCTGCGTCCCGATCTCGTCGCGAAAGATTATCGGCAGGCACCACCGGTTTCTGGTGCCACCTATGACACAGACTTCGCCGTCGCCGCGCAATCGGGTTGGCCGGGATATCTAGGTGCTCCGCACTTGGCGACGGCGGTTTTCGGCGAACGCATTTGGCACGCATTCGCGAAGGCGACCATCACGACATCCGTCGAAATTCTCGATGGGAAGGATCCGGCAAGCTACAAGCGATACCTGACATATCTGAAGACGTTGGCGCCGTATCGCGCCTGGATCGATTCGAGCAATGCGCGTGATTCGCTTGCCGAAAAACGCTTGGCCGCTTGGCTCGCGCGACGCCCTCGTTGAGCGCAACCACATGTATCATCGGCAACGCATTCTCATTTGTTAGTGCGTCGCATTCTTGGCGTTATGGTTCTTTCGTTTGCTGGAGACTACGTTGTGAGACGATGGCGCTCTTCCTATGACCACGCCCAGCTCGTCGCCCGATCTCCGATCGGCACTCCAACAGTCACTCGGCTCAGCGTACACGCTGGAACGTGAACTAACGGGTGGTGGCATGTCTCGGGTATTCGTCGCGAACGAGCTTGCGCTCGGTCGCCGAGTGGTAGTGAAAGTGCTTGCCCCAGAATTAGCAGAAGGAATAAGTCTCGAACGGTTCGAGCGTGAAATTCATATGCTCGCTTCGCTGCAGCAGGCGAACATTGTGCCGCTGCTGTCCACCGGTCGAACGGGATCACTGCCGTACTACACAATGCCGTTCGTTGAAGGTCGTTCCATTCGCGACCGCATTGAAAAGGACGGGCCGCTGTCCATCGGCGAAGCGATCAATATTCTGCGCGATGTAGCACGTGCACTGATGTACGCGCACGAACATGGCATCGTACATCGCGACATCAAGCCCGACAACATTCTGCTGTCGGGCGATACGGCAGTGGTTGCGGACTTCGGCATTGCGAAGGCACTCAGCGCAGCGCGCGCCAACAGAGAGCACACGCTGACGCAGACAGGATTTGGTATCGGCACGCCCGCCTACATGGCTCCCGAGCAAGCTATTGGTGACCCGGATCTTGATTCGCGCGCCGACATTTACGCATTTGGTTGCGTGGCGTACGAAGTGCTCAGCGGAAAGCCGCCGTTCGCCGGACGCAAGTCTCATATCATTGTCGCCGCGCACATGAGCGAAGTGCCGGTTGCCGTTTCCCATGTGCGCGCTGACGTTCCGGCAGCGCTGTCTACACTGGTGACGAAATGTTTGGAGAAGGATCCGGCGGATCGTCCGCAAAACGCACGTGAACTCATTCAGGCATTGGACGCTGCGTTGACGTCCTCACCACAAATCGCACTTCCGAAACAGAAGGCGCGATTGACCTATTCGGCATTCATGATTGCGATAGCGGCTGCGGTGTTTGCAATCGGTGGATTTTTTGTACGGCGTGCGTCCGCAACCAGCAACGAACTCGCATCGCTCGCGGTGCTACCGTTTTTGAACGTTGGCGGAGATTCGCTGCAAGAATATCTTGCCGACGGTATTCGCGACGAACTGGCGACGGCCATCGGGAAAGTGCCGGGTATGCGGCTTATCGGGCGCAGTGCGGCTTTTCAGTACCACGGCCGACGCGATCTTGACGCGCGAAACGTTGGACACGCACTCGGCGCACGCTACTTGCTCCAAGGATCTCTCGCGCAACGAGACGGTCGTTTAAAGGTGTCGGCGCAACTCACCGATTCCACAGGAGGAACAGAACTGTGGTCGCTGGATTTTGTGCAGAATTCAAACGAATTGTCGCAACTGAAAGACAGCATCGTTCGCGCCATTGCTGGCAGCCTGCACAAAACGCTACCAATCGACGCAGTGACCGCGCGGTCCAAATCACGCTCGGCCGATAACGACAGTATCCGTTCCCAAGCGTACGATTTGTATCTACGCGGCGACTATTTGCTGCAACGACGAGGCCCTGGCGTCAAGCAAAGTATAGTAAATTTCGAACAAGCGATTGCCAAAGACGATCAGTATGCACGCGCGTATGCCGGCCTGAGTGCGGCGCTCGTAGTCGTTCCGTACTTCAACGGAACATTGCCGAGTGCGCTTTGTACACGCGCGACTAACGCCGCACATCGTGCGCTGCAGCTGGATAGCACGATAGCCTTGGCGCGGTCGACATTGGCGATTGCTTTCTGGAACAACACGCAGATCGACAGCGCGGAGGTTGAG
>JAYTTR010000020.1:0-3110 GCA_043744935.1 Gemmatimonadaceae bacterium | reverse complement strand
TGGCATCTCCGCAAGTTACCGGGCGAGCGGATCGACCTGCAAGCGCTCCATCGCGTCTCCCACGGTATGAAAGGATCCGGACACGAGCACCGTCGCCCCAACGCTGGCCGCACGCGCAAGTGCGACGTCGAATTGGTCCACGCGGGTTGCCCGAATACCTTCCGCAACGGCCCACGCTTCCACCTCGTCCAGGTTCCACGCACGCGACGCCGGAGCGGTCGGCGCCGCGGTCAGAAAAATTTGCTCGGCAACCGCCGCGATCGCCCGCAGGATGCCACGCCAATCCTTGTCGCGAAGGACGCACACCACCGCAACAATTGGGGACGCCACGCCAACGTTCACGAGGTTTGCGGACACAGTAGCGGCCCCGTCGGGATTATGTGCAACGTCAAACAACCACGCATTCCAACGATGAAATCGTCCGGCTAAGCGTACTCCAGCGAGGAGCACCTCCGCATTGTCGGCAATCGCGCGCCAATGCCCCCCTGCAGCATTCAGCATGGCAATGGCGACCGCTGCATTGTGCGCCTGGAATTCGCCGACGAGAGGCGTTTGAAGTCGCCGCGCAATGCCGTGCGCCGCAAGCGTGAAACTTGTCCCGGTGCCCGTCACGTGCACGTCGCTCACTTGCCAATCTCGCCCTGTCACCAAGATCGGTGTTGCGCCCATTGCGACTGCGTGCGCGGTGAGCAAATCACGAATGTGCAAGCGCGTGTCACCAACCACAGCGGCGGAATCACGCTTGAAGATGCCGGCCTTTTCACCCGCAATGGCCTCGAGCGTCTCGCCAAGGTACTCCGTATGATCGAAGCCAATTTGTGTGACTGCGGCGACGAGCGGCTGCACCACATTCGTGGCATCCAGTCGGCCACCCAATCCAACTTCGATCACCGCAACGTCCACCTGTTCGTCCGCAAAGTAGGCAAGTGCCATGGCGGTCGTTGCTTCGAAAAACGTCGCGCCGAGCCGCGCCATCTCTGGCTCCCAGTGCGTGAGCCACGCGGTGATCGAGGCTTTTGGCATCGGCGCACCATTCACCACAATGCGTTCGGAGAAATCCACGAGATGCGGTGACGTGTACCGTCCAACTCGCAGGCCCGAGCCGCGCAGCATCGCGTCCAACGTCGCAACCGTACTGCCTTTGCCATTGGTGCCGGCAACGTGAAACACTGGATATGCGAGATGCGGGTTGCCGACAAGCGTCAGCATCTCGGAGACACGCTCCAATCCGAGACGCCACGCACCGCCCGTTAATGCGAAGAGCCGCTCGAGCGCCGCTTCGTATGCCAACGTTGGCGGTGTACGCATTGGCCGAGTCAGCTTTCCTGCACGTGCCCCGCCGCAGCGGGACGTCCGGTCATGTGGCGCAAGAGTCGCGACAGCGTTGGTCGAAGTTCACGGCGGTGCACCACTTGATCCACCATGCCGTGATCCAGTAAAAACTCCGCCGTCTGAAATCCCTCAGGCAAGTCCTGACCAAGTGTTTGCTTGATCACGCGCGGGCCCGCAAAACCAATCACCGCACCTGGCTCCGCGAGAATGGCATCACCCAACATCGCAAAGCTCGCGCTAACGCCACCCGTTGTTGGATTCGTCAATACCGAAATGTACGGAATGCGGCGCTCGGCGAGCTGCGAGAGCACGGCCGATGTTTTCGCCATCTGCATCAAGGAGAGCACCCCTTCTTGCATCCGTGCGCCACCGGAGGCCGAGATTATGACGAGCGGATGCTTTTTCTCCAGCGACCGCTGACCAAGCCGTGCAATCTTTTCACCAACGACCGATCCCATGGAACCACCCATGAACGCAAAGTCCATGATGCCAATACCAACAGGCAGTGTTTCGAGAAGGCCCGTCACGGTGACAATCGCGTCGGCGTCACCAGCGTTCGTCAGCGCGCGCTTCAGTCGTGCCGGATACTCAGGAAAGCCGAGTGGGTCGACGGATCGCAAATCACCGCTCTCCTCACTCACCGAGCCTTCGTCGAGCAACATCGCTGCATAGTCCCACGCGCGAAGCCGGCGATGAAAATCGCAGGCTGGACACACGTTGAAACTGCGCAAAAATTTGGCGCGGATATCCGTGTGACCGCACGCCTCGCACTTCTCCCACGTGTCCGGGGGAATCTCGAGTCGATCGCGGCGGGGCTGTCGAGGTTTTTTGTCTTTTCGGAACCAGGCCATAGACTCGAAAGATCGACGACCGAGAACAGCATGGCTAGGGCTTGCGCATGCAAAATTCCTTCATTCAGACGCGCTACAACCCAATCGCATCGGGCTGGCCTCGACCCTCGGCGGAAATGCGCAGCAAGACGGCCACGCCGATCCAACTGACCAGCAGGAAGGATCCACCGTAGCTAAAGAACGGCAATGGAATACCGGTCACCGGCATGAGATTGAGCGTCATGCCGACGTTCACCATCACGTGAATAAAGGAGGCGGCTACGAGTCCGAACGCGACGAGACTCGGAAATGCATCGTTGGCGCGCGTCGCAACACGCGTCGCATGCAGGAAGAGCGCGAGAAATAGCGCCAACGCGATTGAGACGCCGAAAAATCCAAGTTCCTCACCAACAACGGAAAAAATGAAATCGGTGTGACGTTCCGGCAAAAACTGCAACCGCTTTTGGCTTCCGAGCGTGAAGCCTTTGCCAAAGAATCCGCCCGAGCCAATGGCCACTTTTGACTGCGTCACGTTGTAGCCCGACGCGCGCGGGTCGAACGATGGATCGAGAAAGACCAGCAAGCGACGCTGTTGATACGGTTTGAGCTTATCCCACAAGAGCGGCGCAACGACACCCATCGACACGTTGGCCACGACGAGCAACACGCCTTCCAGCAAATACGGTCGATACCACAACACCAGGGCCACGAGAATCAAAAACCACGCGCCCCAGATTCCCGTGCTAAACGCAAGAATCAAACTGACACCCGGGCTTGCGAGCATGAGCAGCAACGGCCACGGCACGCCCGACCAAAACAGCATCGCGAAACAGATACCGATGAAGACAATGCCCGTGCCTAAATCTGGTTGCGCCATCACCAACAGCCACGGTAGTCCCACAACCATTAACGGACACCCCGCGTTCGTTGCTCGACTTGTGGCGTCCG
>JAYTTR010000019.1:0-3122 GCA_043744935.1 Gemmatimonadaceae bacterium | reverse complement strand
ATGATGCGGTTCAGGCAGCGCTGACGCGCGATCACCGCCACGTGCATTGCGTGCTGATGCTCGTACCGGATCGTGTGGCTGGCCGGCGTGAGTTCGGCCGTGTCCGAATCCCTGTCGAGCGTATGGTCGGCGAGGTCGAACGCCTCAGCCTCGTGAATCAGTCGCGCGGTCGCATCGGCCAACGCGACGCGCGTGGCAGCCCGAAGAGCGACGAGGTCGTCCGTGTTGACAAGCAGGGGAATTCTGGGTGGGTACATAAGTGTCTCCGGTGTGGGGTTAGGCAGCGGTGAGTGTGGCGATCGCTTCGACGTCGCTCGCGTGCGTGGCGATGTCGAGCAGTGAGAGGAGTTCAGCGCGGGAGCGGGGAAGCCGTCCCTCGAACTCGCGGATACCGGCCCGTTCATCGAAGGCTTCGCGTTGATCCGGCGACAGCGTGCAGAGCGTCAGGTGCGCCAAACCGGCCGCTGTCGCCGCGTGCGAGTGCAACTCTGCCGAGACCTGGCTGAATCGTGCCGCGCCGCGCTCGAGATGCTGCACCACGGTGTGCCGCACGCGTGGCTGTGCCAACATCTCGCGGATCGCGTCAGGCAACGTGCCGGCAGGCTGCACGGCGATCTTCGGTGAACCGTCTGGCACAAGCGCGACGACACGCAGTGTGATGCCGCAGACCACGCAATACGCCAGCACCCGACGCGCCGCCTCGAGGGTGCCCGAAGCTTGGCGCGTCATAGCACCTCCTCCGCCGCGATGGCCGACTCGTCGCTGAGCAGGCTGCCCCAGTAGCTGTCGTCCACACCCGTCACGCCGACGGTCTGAATATCCGTCCCAAGCGTCTTATCCGCCTTAAGTGTCCCTGTCGTATCGGTGACGTGGGACGGTTCGGACGCTTGGGACGCTTGGGACACTTTTACAGACGGTGCGTCATCCGATGTTGGATAGCGCTCGAATGCGGCTCGAAAGTCGCACAGCGCGTACCAACGATTGTTGCCACTCTTTTGCGACTTGATGGAGAACCGGCGCAACAGAACGGCCATAGCGCGCGTTGAGATCGGCTTGCCCGCGGAATAGTCCGCCCAGGGTGAGGTCGGATCTGATGCGATCGCGTCGCGCAGCGCTTCGGGCGTTAAACGATCCCGGCCGGACTGCTCGTCAAACACAGCGCGAACAGCGTGCAGCAGTCGGACGCCGATATCTCCTTCGTCCTCGTCTTGCTCCGCGGCTTCACTGGTCAGGGCCGCACATGCCGCCCGAGCGCAATCTGGCCAATCACCGCCTGCAACTTCCGCAATGGCTAGTAGTGAGGACCACGCGTCAGCGGCACGATCTTCGACGCCAGCCGGCACGAGCGGTCCGTCACCGTCAATCAGCTCTGAGAGGGCGGGGATTGCATCGCCGACGGCTCGGCTGAGTCGCGCGCGCAGTGGGTCGGCCCACTGCGCGGTTTGACGCGACGTGGTACTGACGGGTTCAACGCGGATGTGGGTCGGCTTCTTTGTGAGCGCCGCACGGACTGAGCGACTCCGCGTCGCGTCAGCGAGCCGTGTACCGATGCCGGCAAACGCGCGCGGGCCAAAGACGGGGAAGCTGAACACCTCGTGATCGTCACCGCCGACGCGCGTGAACATGCCGCCACGCGTGAAGCTCGCATTCAAAAAACCGACGAACTCCTTCTTCGTGTCTTCCGCAAGCCACATATCGACTTCATCGAACACCAGCGTGGCGTTCCACTTTGCCGCAATCCGGAAGGCGGCCGCTGTCGAACAGTTTTCAGAGCCGAAGCTCCGCGCGCTCAGGACGTGCAAGACGGCGAGCGTGCGCGACTTCCCACACCCCTTCGTTGCGGAGAAGCCCCAAAATAGCGGCATGGTCTGCAACGGAGTGCGCAATTCGCCATCGATGATCTGGAAGGCGTGCGTCGCAGCGACCCACATTGCAATGAGTTCAGGGACGCGCTTCGGCAAATACAGGTGGCGCCTTACCCTTGCGACGATATCATCTAGCACCGTCGCGAGGTCGACAGGCTCGGGCCACGCAAACGTAGTCGTGACGGGGCTTGGAGAAGTGTCCGAAGCGTCCTGCGTCCCACGTTGCAGCGTTGTACTCCACGCTTCGCTGAGCTCGAGGAGTGCCGACGCGATCCAGTCCCTGCTTGGCTCAGGGCATCGCGTGACAAGTTCTGCGCGGGCCTTCGGCTTCGAGATCCTGAAGTCTTCCGAGATGACGAGCGCGCCATCAATCCGGACGGACAGCATCGGCGTGGTGCGCTTTGGCACGCGCACTGCTTGCATGACGGTGCGTTGATCTGGTGACGTCCGCGTGAGAGCGTCAACGGCCGGCTGTGGCGCTGCCGGTGTCTGTCGCGTCAGGCTCTTCTGCTGCTCTTGCAGCGACACTCGGGCGGGACGCGTCGCTTCGTACGCCTGCCATGTCGAGAACGGCGCAGCCAGGTCGCAGCCAACGTCACAGCGCAGCGAGAAAGCATCCGCAACCAGCGCACCGCACCGGCAGCACTTCCCTTCGTGTGAGGCGATAAAGTCGGCAGGCCCAACGCCGAGACTCGCTGTCATGGCCACCGCCGCGCGTGTCCAGCTGCGATGCTGATGATGCGGTCGAAGTCATCGGCGCTGATCGGCTCATCGTTGGCATGCGCCCAGGCCTGTAACACCCGCATGGTGCTGATGCGCATAGGAAGCGGTACTGCCGGCAGCATCCCTTGCTTTGTCGAATCGACTTCGCAATTATCAGTCATCTTCAGTCCGTGTTGTGGGTCCCCGATCGCGTCAACGGTCGGGGCCTTTTCGTTTGTGTTCATCGGATTGCGCTACTGGCGTCCTGCTCGAGCGCCCGCTCGATCGCCTCGAAAGCGTCGCAGGCGGCGTGGGCGTGAAACGCGGCGGCACGGACCGAGAGCAGGCGACGCCAAGCGACGTGTGCGGGCAGGTCGTCCGTGGGTCGCGTCCAGCTGCTCGAGGAGGCGCGTGAGTTCGCCGCGCAGCACTGCACGGGCGAGGCGCAGCTCGATCGGCGGGACGCTGGTGTACGCCCGCGCGATCGGCCACGCAAACCGCGGGTCCGGCGTGGCATCCTCAGACGGCCACCACTTCGTCGCGACGGACGGGTCG
>JAYTTR010000018.1:0-3123 GCA_043744935.1 Gemmatimonadaceae bacterium | reverse complement strand
CGACAACGTTACCGGCGTATCAAATAGCTTTTTCATTTCCGATAGATACGATGCATCCGGTCTGCCGTCATGATACGTCAGCACCGTGACATCATGGCGCTCTGCAAGCGCACGCAAAATGTAAAATGATCGGATTTTGCTCCCAGTGTCTACGGGAAGAAGCTTGAGCGCTTTTACCCAAAGAATTCGGAGTCTGGGAAGTTCAGTACTTGTTTGCATCACGATTGAGTTGGGTGCGAGAGCGGCGAACAATGCTCCACGATGCGATGGAGTCAGCCAAACTATCGTCGTCGACAAGCACGATATCTACGATTTCAATGGGCGATTCAATTTTTAATGTCGCGCGACCAAGATCGACTGAGGCCGTGGCATCGACACAAAGCAACGCATCGGAGTGAAACACACTGAGCAGGTGCCACTTAGGAGTGAGCATCTGCGACCGTGAACTAACGCGAAGCGCTGAATTCGCGGCACCGTATGCGTCCGACACGATGGCGCCCTCGACTCGTAGATGTGCCGCAGCTCCCGCAGTGCTAAATCCAACCGTCTGCTGACCCTTGCGAAGCGTAACCGACGACGCGGTCGTCTCGCACGTATGCCAGCCGGTGTCGAACTGCCATCCGACCTCAATCGGCAAAGTACTTGTGGCGCCGCCCACTGACTCGACAAGATCACTCACGACAAGCAGCCCAGCATTGAGCCAAAGTACCGAGCGGTGCACTAATACGCCGCTTGAACCACCCACGTAGCTCGCGTGCGAGGCGGACCATTCCATTCCACTTTGATCACTCGTTTCCTTCCACCGTGACGCAACGGCGTCGGTCTTATTAGCCCACCCAAATAATCCATTCGGTTCCGATGACGAGCGGTCGCCGACGACAACTGTGTTGTGCGCGCGCGTACTGCGAAACGAATCTCGCTCGATTCCCACGTAAGTGAGTGTACCCGCATCAACAAGAACTGGTATCCCATCTAGTACTAACTCTACTGACAGGGCATCCGCATGTCCGTGCGCACCGTCACCGTGCGGCCCACCATCCAAAATTACTACGTTTGCATCATTCGCCCAACTCGATCGCGCAATGTACAGGCCACCATCGGGAAATGCGTGCGAACGATCCGTGCTCACATTCCCCGCCATCGACTCAAACTGCTCGACGCCGTGCGCACCTAAAAGCCAAGCGACCGACGGGGTGCACGCGGAGACCAAACTTCGCGCGCGCTCATCATGGTTCAGAACGGCAGCCAACGCTAAAGTCGCACCGATTGCACGCGACGATGCTCGTGCTTCTAGCGGAAGCAGCGTGCCACCATCGTCATCACCAAACAGTGGAAGTGTCAAATCCGGTCGCGAGATCCAACGGAGTACATCGGTTGCGCGAGTCAAGCGTTCGCGAATGTTGACGTCAATAACTGATTTGCCCACAAGCGCGAGAAAGTGCATACCGAAATCCACGGTATAGCGTTGATACCAGCTACTCTGCTCGAAGTACGTGCCATCGGGTCGCAGTTGATGCATCAGCTCGCGCTGCAGAATCGCCTGTCCTTTTTGTTGCCAACGCACGCCGATCGGGTGTGTGCCAAACGCCACACCGGCGTAGACCAACGCCAGCGCTTCGCCCGTTAGGTGCGTGTTCGCACTAAAATAATATGAGAGGTTTGCTTCCACGTGCAGCAATTGCAGCGACAATGATCGCACAACATTTTGCCGACATATATCCGTGACAAGTGCGCAATCTCCGAGCAGATGCAGGGTCCAAAGCCACACAATTGATCGCATGGAGAGCTCAAGTGCGCTGGTCCAATTCATTCCAATGGCCGGTGGATTGCTCGCAATCCAGCTCTCCATGTCGTCAATGGCGCGGGCGGCAAAACGCTGATCTCCGGTTAAGGCATAGGCCTGCCCGAGTACCAGCAAATGTTGATGCCGATTGAGCTCCCACACTCTCTTATGATCGCCGACGATGGTGAGATCGAGATAGGGCATTTGACTCCAATGTTTTCTTGGCGCGACCTGTCCAGTGACAGGATCGGTGCGCCAGCGATCCGGCTCATTGCCCATCGAACTTTCGAAACCAAGCAAAGGAATGCGGCCTGCAAGAATGGCCTCTGCCGAAGCAATTCTTTCGAGACGGTGAGACGGCCAACGTTGTGCAATCACCGCGGCAGCGTGTTTGGCATTTGCAAACGGCAACTCGGGCGCTGTTAGCGCGAGCGCATCTGCCTCTGTGCGACCAGGAATTATCCCGCATCTTTCGACGAGGATCCGTGAGATTTGTCCGAGTCTAAATCGAATCTCTTCCAGCGATCGACGCTTAAAGAGCGCGGAGGTTCGCATTACTTTTAAGCTGCTGCGCGATGACGGAGCTCTGGCAGCTCCGCCGTTTCGTCACCGTCGATGTGCACGCGTTGCCACAGTTCGAGGTTCAAGAGCGACCAGAGGCGCTGCGCCTGTGACCGACCTTCGGCATGTTCGCGCAGCAGTGCTCGCACAACGTTCATATCCAAGAAGCCTCGCGAAGCAGCGCGATCTCCAGAAATGATATCCGTGAGATACGATTTCCAAGGACCACGAAACCAACTGCCGATTGGCACAGGAAATCCCATCTTTTTGCGCTGCAAGATTTCCGCTGGAACGATCCCCTGCATCGCGCGTCGCAGAATCACTTTTGTTTCCGTACCGTCAATGCGTAGATGCTGTGGCAAGCGGGTGACCCATTCGGCCAAAACATGGTCGAGAAATGGGACGCGACTTTCAATAGACGCCGCCATACTCATCTGATCTTGCTTCATAAGGAGTTCGTGCAGAAACGTCTTGGAGTCTGCGTAAAGCAATTGTTCTAGCAACGGTCGACCAGAGCGCCGGCCGAGGGCATCGTGCATGTAGCGATACGGATCGAGTGCACCGATTTCCTCTTGGCAACGCTCGGTTAATAACGCCGCAATTCTCGAGCGATCAAAAACCGCGAAGTTATCGAGATATAGCGAATCGAGATCCGCCGCACGACCAAGAAACGTGCGGCTTGCGAGTCGGAACAGTCTGCTCTTTCCGCCATGCACCGTGTGCCGTACGGCCGTTCGTACGCCGGACGGAGCGAGACGTGACCACCATTGTGCAAGACG
>JAYTTR010000017.1:0-12371 GCA_043744935.1 Gemmatimonadaceae bacterium | reverse complement strand
ACAGCGCTGGATGGGTCGCGGAGTTTCGCGTACCACTCAGTCAATTGCGTTTCACGGCAAAGGATGCGCACGAATTTGGCTTTGGGGTATGGCGCGATATCGCGCGGCGCAATCAGCGCGATGCATGGCCAACGTATCGTTTGTCGGCGCGCACGCTGATGTCGCAACTGGGTCTCATCACCGGCATTGAAGGCATCGCACCCGCGCGTCGACTGGAACTTCTGCCGTACACTGTCGCAAAGACCGTCCCCAACGCTGCATCATCGACCGGCGGCAACCTTGCGCAACTCACCGTCGGCCTCGACGTGAAAGCAGGGTTGGGTCCCAGTGTTACAGTGGACGCGACAGTGCACCCGGACTTCGGACAAATCGAGGCAGATCCGGCCGTCCTCAATCTCTCGGCGTTCGAAATTCGCTTTGACGAACGCCGTCCATTTTTCCAAGAAGGTGCCGGTTTATATCGTTGCGGTGGCCCATGTGAAGGACTTTTTTACACGCGTCGTATTGGACGAACGCCGCAACTCCGTTCCTCCAGTGCAGACCCTGCGTTCACGAACATCACCGGCGCTGCGAAAATCTCGGGACGTTTCGCGAATGGCATCGCCATCGGTCTCGTCGATGCTTCCGCCGAACGTGTGCGCGGAGTGAGCGGCACGACCATCGAGCCGCAAACCAACTATCTCGTGGCGCGTGTCCTGCGCGAGATGCGTGGCGGTCGCACACAACTTGGCCTGCAGTTCTTGGACGTGCGTCGACAACTTGATGCCGTGACGGCGCCCATTCTTCGCCGGTCGGCCACAACGTTGCTGCTCCAAGGCTATACCAGATTTGCAACACGGTGGGAATTGAATGGCTTTACGGCCTTCAACGGCGTGCGAGGCACCGCTGCCGCGATTGCCGCAACGCAACGCAACAGTGTGCATTTCTTTCAACGCCCAGATCACGAGGCTGCGTACGATTCGACACGCACAGCGATGGGCGGATTTGCTGGCTCCATTGGGTTAAAGCAGGTTGGCGGTCGCGTGCGATACGAAAGTTTCTTTCGATTTGCCAGCACAGGATTGGAGCAAAACGATCTGGGATTTGTCACGCTCATCAACGACGTGCAATTCAGGCAGTCGCTTGACCTGACCCAGCTCAAGCCCAACGCACTCTTTCGCTCTGCGTTTTCTACGACATCGCTTGAAACGCACTGGACCACCGGAGGGTTGCTCGCCAGTCAAACGTATTCGCTCCACACCAGCGCCAGTTTGCGCAACAACTGGGGCGGCGCCATTACGTATTCGCTCAGCGATATTGGTGGCACCCACTGCGTGAGCTGTGCGCGGGGCGGCCCGGCACTCCGGCAGTCGGCCAAAAACGGGATTCGCCTTGATCTCGTGGGCGACGCGCGACCGTCCGTCGTGCCAAAGCTTGCATTTCGTGTTGGACGCAGCGATGAAGGCCGTTCTTGGTATCGCGGCGGGGACCTGGGAGCGGAGGCACGCCTCGCGAATCGTTTCTCCACATCGTTGTTCGCGTCGTATGATCGTGTGACGAACGATCAACAGTGGGTGGGCAATTATGGCGCAATTTTACAGGACAGCACGCACTACACCTTTGCTCGGCTCGCGCAAAATATTTTGTCCGTCACGGCGCGAGCAAACTGGACGGCAACCCCCACGCTCTCATTGCAAGTGTATGCACAGCCGTTTGTCACGACAGGTGCGTACGCGGAGTGGCGACAAATTGCCGCTGCGCGGGCGGCGCAGTATGCCGACCGTTTCAAGCCGTACGGTGCAACGACATTGCCGACGAGCTTTAACGTGAAGCAGTTCAACTCCAACGCGGTGTTGCGCTGGGAGTATCGTCCCGCAAGCACGGTGTTTCTCGTATGGCAACAGGGACGTGCGCAAAGTGCGCGCAATCCGGGCACGTTCGACGCCACGCGTGATGTTGGCGATTTATTCGCCTCGCGTCCGCTCAACACCGTGCTCGTCAAATTTTCGTATTGGTTCAATCCGTAAACACGTTTCCGAAATGTGACGGTAGCGTCGTGTTTTGTGCGCGTGCCCCCTTCCCTCCCGTCGGTCCTCGCGGGAGTTTTCACAGGTCCTTACAGGAGAACTGAATGCGCGTGACGACTGTCGGCGTTGTGGGCGCTGGCGCGATGGGAAGCGGGATTGCCGCCCTCGCCGCCTCGGCGGGCTGCCGCGTCGTGTTGCTCGACATCCCGGGCGACACCGACCCCAAGTCGCCGAATCGTAGTGCCCCCGCCAAAAATGGATTGCTGAAAGCCAGCAAGTCCAAACCGGCGTCGTTTATGGAAACCGCCGCTGTGGCGCGCGTACGCACGGGCAACACCGAAGATCATCTCGCGTTGCTTGCCGAATGCGATTGGATTTGCGAAGCCATCATTGAGCTTGCAGAACCAAAACAACAGCTATTCGCGCGTATTGAAGCGTTGATGAAGCCGACCGCCATCATCTCGTCGAACACGTCGGGAATCCCGATGTCGACGTTACTTGAAGGCCGAAGCGAGAAGTTTCGTCGTCGGTTTCTCGGGACGCACTTCTTCAATCCGCCGCGGTACATGCATTTGCTGGAACTCATCCCGACGCCTGAAACCGATCATGCCGTCATTGGCGCCATGCGCGAATTTGCCGAACGTACGCTCGGCAAAGGCATTGTCATAGCGAAGGACGTACCAGGCTTCATCGCCAATCGACTGGGCGTGTACGGCATGGTTGGCACGATGCGACGCATGATGGAACATGGGCTCACCATCGACGAAGTCGATGGCCTCACCGGCTCGCTCATTGGTCGGGCACGCAGTGCGACCATGCGCACGGCGGATCTTTCCGGCTTGGACGTGCTGGCCCACGTTACGAAAGGCATCGGCAGCGCGACCGGTGAAGACATGATGTTGCCCGACTGGGTGCTCGCGTTAGTGACAGAAGGCAAACTCGGCGACAAGACGTCTGGTGGTTTTTATACAAAATCGAAAGACGGCACGCTCACGTACGATTGGAAAACAAGATCATACGTGAAGCAGCGGCGACTGGAGGGCGGCGATATTGGTCAGGCCATTCGCCTCCCCATCGCGCAACGCTTGCCTGCCGCAATGCAAACACCCGGTGCGCAGGGAGCGTTTTTGCGTGACCATCTCATTGATGCTGCACATTACACACTTACACTTGCCACAACATTGGCGTACGACATTGTCGCGATTGATCGCGCGATGGAGTGGGGCTACGGATGGGAAGCGGGGCCGTTTCAGGTCATGGACGCACTTGGACTCGATTGGCTCGCGAAAGAATTCAGTGCGCGCGCGCTCGATCTACCAGCGCTGCTGGAGCAAGCGCGTGGCAGCTTCTATCGTGACGGCGAGTATCTCACCTTTGATGGCACGTACGAACCCGTACCAAATATTCCGGGTCGTCTCGCGCTCGCCAGCTTGGCTAGGAGCGGACGCATTCTCGAAGACAACGGACTGTCGCGCCTGATCGACTTGGGTGATGGCGTTGCGTGTTTCGAGTTCCGCTCCAAGATGAACAGTTTGGGCGAAGGCGTGCTCACCGGTCTGGCAAGCGCCCTGCGAAAAGTCGAAAAGAGCGGGTTCGCTGGCCTCGTCATTGGCAACGAAGATGCGCGCGCGTTCAGTGTTGGCGCGGATCTTTCGCAAGTGTCATTTGCGATGGCCGCCGGTGCCTGGGATGACATCGCCGCGTCCTGCAAAGCGTTTCAGGACAGCGTCATGTCCATTCGTCGCGCGCCGTTTCCCGTAGTGGTGGCACCGGCGGGAATGACGTTGGGCGGCGGCGCGGAGTTCACGCTGCATGGCGATGGTGTGCAAGCGTACGCGGAAACATACATGGGTCTTGTTGAGGCGGGCGTGGGCCTCTTGCCCGGTGGTGGCGGCACGAAAGAACTGCTGATGCGCTTCACCGCAGAGTTGCAAAACTATGAAGACGTGGATCTCTTCGCCGCTGTAAAGCGAGCGTTCAAGATCATCGCATTCGCCACCACCAGTACGAGTGCGCATGAAGCGCGCGCACTGGGGTATTTGCGGGGCACCGATCGCATCAGCATGAATCGCGATCACCAACTCGCAGACGCAAAGGCGCGCGTACTCGACCTCGGACCAGGCTACTTGCCGCCCATCGAACGTACCGTGCGTGCATTGGGCCGCGATGGACTTGGTAATCTCGAGTACGCATTGTGGGCGGCAAAAGAAGCGGGTCAGGCATCGGCGCATGATGTGCGTGTTGGTCGCGCCATTGGCTATGTGCTGTGCGGCGGTGATGGGACACCGCGCGATGTGACGGAACAGGACCTGTTGGACCTCGAGCGCGAACAATTCTTAAGTCTCCTCGGTACGAAAGAGACGCAAGAACGTATCGCGTACACTCTCAAGACCGGCAAGCCGCTGCGCAATTGAGCCTCCCTCATTGCGCTGCATGGAGCAATCGCAGATGACAGAAGTTGTGATCGTCAGCGCCGTGCGCAGCGCCGTCGCCCGTGGTAAGGCAGACGGTTCGCTCGCCGGCACACATCCGGTGGATGTCTCATCCACTGTTATGAAAGCAGCTATTCATCGCGCGGGCATCGACCCGGCCATCATCGAAGATGTACAATGGGGCTGCGCGATGCCCGAAGCGTCGCAAGGACTCAATCACGCGCGTCTGGCGTGGCTGCGCGGCGGTTTGCCCGTCGAAACGTCGGCGGCCACCATCAATCGTTTCTGTTCGTCTGGACTGCAAGCGGTCGCATATGCGGCGCAGGCCATCATGTCGGGCATGGGTGACACGGTGCTCGCAGGCGGCACGGAGTTGATGAGTCAGGTGCCTATGTCGGGCTACAACGCACGACTCTCACCCGACATGACGGAGAGCTACATCGGCATGGGTTTCACGGCGGAGCGAGTCGCGAAGCAATGGAATATCTCGCGCGCGGCGCAGGATCAATTTGCGTACGAAAGCCAGCAAAAGGCCGTCAAAGCCATTGCAGCTGGCGTATTTCGTCCGGAAATCGTTCCGATCGCAACGCAACGGTTCGTGTGGAAGGGCGCGGAAAAAATCGTCACTGAGGTGATGTTCGACACCGACGAATGCCCTCGTGCCGACACGACACTCGAAGGGCTCGCCAAATTGCGACCAGCATTTATGGCCACCGGTTCCGTGACCGCGGGTAATGCGAGTCCGTACTCGGACGGCGCGGCGGCCGTGTTGGTCATGAGTGCGGATCGCGCGAAAGAATTTGGACTCAAACCACTGGCGCGTTTCGTGAGCTTTGCAACCGCGGGTGTTTCGCCAGACATCATGGGCATCGGTCCGATCAAGGCGGTTCCAAAGGCGCTCAAGCGTGCTGGACTTTCGCTCAGCGACATGAAACTCATTGAGTTGAACGAAGCGTTCACCGCGCAGGCTCTTGCAGTGATTCAAGAACTCGGTATCGACCCCTCCATCACGAATGTGAACGGTGGCGCCACCGCCCTTGGACACCCGCTCGGCGCGACCGGCGCGAAACTCACCACGCAGTTGGTGCATGAGTTACAACGTCGTGGTGGTGGTTACGGACTGGTCACGATGTGTATTGGCGGAGGCATGGGGGCCGCTGGCATTTTTGAGGTGTATGAAGGCTGATACGTCGTCTACAACGGAGAATGTCATGACCACGGTACGCGCTGTTCGCATGCATCTCGTTGCTGTTCTCTTGTCTACCGTTCCGCTCTTCACCGCGCTTGCACAGGGGCAGGGGGCGATGTTGATCGGTTTTGTGAAAGACGATTTGGGTCGGCCGCTGGAAGGCGCGGAGGTACGCGTACGTGGTCGTGATCAGGCAGTACTCTCCGATGCGGATGGTCGTTTCCGCATTGCGAACGTGCCCGTCGGTCTGCTCGATATCGGCGCGCGGCGTATCGGATTTCTGCCTCTTGCCGACCTCATTCGTTTTTCGCCAACCGACACGGTGCAGTTCACGCTTGATCACATTGGGCAACGCCTGGACACCGTGCGAGTCCAACGACGTGTGGACGCGGCATGGGAGCGAGATCTTCGTCGTTACGCATCCGCAGTTGATGCATCGCGGTTCGGTAAGGTTGTCACTGAACGTGATATCGAAGAACAACACGCCCAATACACCACGGATCTGCTGCAGACCACTTCAGGGTTTGTAATTGTCGGCAGTGGAGCCGGCGCGACTGCGCTGAGCACGCGTGGCCGATGTGCGCCAACGCTGTTTCTCGACGGTTTGGCCCTGCCCGGCTATCCGCTGAACAACGTTTCAACGCGATCTATCAAACTGATGGTGGTGTATCGCGATGGGGTGACGATGGCGCCCGAACTCTTGTCGGTGCGTGCCAATCCCGCGTGCGGTGCGATCTCCATTACCACATTGTAGTAACGGATGTGCGTGATTAAATCGCGCCACTCCCGATCACCGCGGCGGCGGCGCCACCTAACGCTTGCACCACGTTGCCGAGCGCAGCAAATCGAGGATCGCGCGTGAGACCTTGTTCGTACCGCGCAAATATCTGTTGCGCAATCACGGCGACTTTAAACAGTCCGAACGCATAGTGATATGGTGCCTCGCTCACGTCTCGGCCACTCGCAACGCCGTAGGCCTGGACGAGATCGGCGCGTGTGGACATACCCGGCTGCGCGGTAACACCAAGTCCGAGCGAACGAAAAATTGGATCGTCACCGGCCTCCACCCAGTAAGCGAGCGTTGTGCCGAGGTCCATCATTGGATCGCCGATGGTCGCCATCTCCCAGTCGAGAATCGCAAGTACGCGTGTGAAATCATTACGACCAAGCACGAGATTGTCGAACTTGAAGTCATTGTGCACCAGACACGCCGGACGTTCTCGCGGAGCATGCGCCTCCAACCAGCGTGCCACTAGCTCGATATCGGGGACATCTTGCGTGCGTGCTGCGTGCCAACGGCGCGTCCAACCTTGCACTTGCCGGCGTGCGTAGCCGTCCGGTTTGCCAAATGAAGAAAGTGGTGGCTGCGAAATATCTACGGCGTGCAGTTGCACCAGCGTTGCAACAAACGTTTTTGAGAGCGCGGCAAGAATAGCGGGCACCTCCTCCACGTTCGCAGCCAGTTCGACCGGTGGCTTCCCGCGCAGAATCAATCCATCGACATGTTCCATCAAGTAGAACGGCGCGCCGATCACGGTGACATCATCACAGCGTGCAATGGGTCGAGGGACGGGCACACCGAGTGGAAAGAGCGCGGCGAGGATATCGTGTTCGCGTCCAACATCGTGCGCGCTACCCGGTTTCACTCCTCGCGGCGGGCGCCGCAGTACGTACGAACGAACACCGTCTTCATGCTCAACGCGCACCAGATACGTGAGGTTGGAAAAACCGTTTGGAAATTGTGTGACGGTCACGGCGCCACCTGCTGGAACCAATTCGGGGCGCACGAGCGCAAGCCACCGACGCAGTGCGACGGTGTCTACTTGCTCGCCATCACGCACAGCAATCGTATCGCTCACGTTGATGGCACCGGCGCTGCTCGCATATGCGCATCTTGCGCCTGCGCGGCGAAGTACGGCTTGAGCGCACGGCGCGCGATGACCGTTTTATGCACTTCATCGGCTCCGTCATAAATGCGGGCAGCCCGTTCGTGTCGATACCACCAAGCGAGTGGGGTATCATCCGTCATGCCCAATGCGCCGTGCGCCTGGATGGCACGATCGAGCACGCGCTGCAACGTATTGGCGACAAATACTTTGATATACGCAATCTGTTCGCGCGCCGATTCTTGTCCCTCATTGGCAATTCGCGCCGCAGCATCAAGCACCATCAAGCGGGCGGCATGAATTTCAATGCGTGATTCTGCGATCCAGAACTGCACCGCTTGTTTATTGGCGAGCACATCTCCGGGTGCGAGTTCTCGCGCCACGGCGCGTCGACACATTAAATCGAACGCCCGTTCGCAGATGCCGATCCATCGCATGCAGTGATGGATTCGCCCTGGCCCGAGGCGTTCTTGCGCGAGTGCAAACCCGTGTCCTTGCGGGCCGAGCAGGTTGGAGAATGGCACGCGAACGTGATCGAAACGCACTTCCGCATGACTTGCCCAACCGCCGCCGGCGTCACCCATCACGGAAATATTACGCACCAGCGAATATCCCGGGACAGGAAGCGGAACAAGAATTTGACTCGCGCGCGCATGCGGCGCCTTCGCATCGGGGTCGGTCACCGCCATCACGATAACAAACGCCGCACCGTCAGCACTTGAGGTGAACCACTTATGCCCGGTAATCACCCATTCATCGCCATCGCGAATTGCTCGCGTCGACATCCACACCGGATTCGAACCCGCGTGGTCAGGTTCCGTCATCGCGAAGCAACTGCGAATGTCACCACGCGCAAGTGGCTCGAGGAATCGCAACTTTTGTTTGACGGTTCCAAATTGCAACAGGAGTTCCATATTGCCGACATCGGGCGCTTGGCAATTGCACACGTACGGGCCGAACGGCGTCCACCCAAGTACCTCCGACAGTTGTGCATATGCGTCGAGCGGTAGATCCAGTCCGCCAAGCGATTTCGGCAAGAACGGTGACCACAAGCCCAGCGCGCGCGCACGCACACGGAGTCGCGCCAACATGGGTTCAATACTCTCCCACGAGCCTTGCATGAGTGCTGGTTCGAGCGGCACGAGTTCGTTACGCACAAAAGTGCGGGCGGCCTCGAGCAATACGTCAAGATCGATCGACAGTGCAGATCTTTGGCTCACGTGAGATGCCCCCCATCCACCATGTACACTCCACCCGTACAGTACGAAGCCGCGTCCGATGCAAGAAAGAGTGCGAGTCCAGCAACATCTTCCGGAACACCGATGCGTCGAATCGGTTGATGCCCCAACACTTGATTGGCGATGTGCGCATCCTGCCACAGTGCCTGACTGAATTTTGTTTTAATGAGCCCCGGACAAATCGCATTTGCCCGAATGCCGTCGGCGCCCCATTCTTGCGCCATCACTTTAGTGAGCGAGATGAGGGCGGCTTTGCTCACGCTATACAAGCCCAGTCCAGCCTCGGGAGACACTCCGCCAATACTGGAGATATTCACGATCGATCCACCACCGCGTTCTGCCATCCCCGAGTGTGCTGCCCGACAGAGTTCGAGCGGACCCTTGACGTTGACGCCAAAAATCTTCTCGAACGCATCGTCGCTGGTCTGTTGCAGTGGACCGAAGATCGGATTGGTCGCCGCATTGTTGATGATGATGTCAATACCACCGAAATGCTCAACCGTTTGCGCTGCCAGGGCGTGCGCATCGGCGGCCCGCCCCATGTGCGCGGGAATACCAACAACAGTCAGCCCCTCATCGCGCAATAACTTCACCACGGCGTCAACGTGTTCCACTTTGCGACTCGAGATGGCGACCTTCGCGCCGGCGCGCGCGAGCGTTGTCGCGATGGCCAAGCCAATGCCTCGCGTCCCACCAGTGACGATGGCGACTTTGTCTGTGAGTCGCATGCGCGCGATGGCGTCAGCGGCAGCTGGCACAAGGGGCTCGTGACTTGACACAAGAACTCCGGGCGTGAAGGCGACAGTGACTACAACAGGCGTGCGCGGGCGATCTTGTTCGCGCTATCGATCGAGGCGCGTGACACGTCCGATGGGTGGCGCAACAATGCGCCCTTGCATCGACTCCAGATGCTGCAGTACGAGGTCGGCCGTACGTGGCCACACCGTTGGTGCTGCCTCGAGCGTTTTGCACGCATCGGCCGCTTCTGGAATTTTGTATCCGTCGCCACCACGACACGCGGGGTAACTCACGAAGGTCACGCGCACGGTCTCCGTAGGCCCAATCACGCGACCATCATCACGCGTGAGCTCACCAACGAGTCGTGCACCGGTCAGGCGGCGCGCATCGAATGCGAAATGCACACCGCTGACCTGCGGATACGGTCCATTCCCCAGGCTGCCAGCACCAACCCCATGTTCCAACAACGCGCGTAACCGGGCACCAGTCAGTGAAAACGTCATCGCGCGTGTTTCATCGGCAAACAAAAATATGCCTTCAATCATGTGTCGAGTGATTGGACCGGCGGCCATCACGTCATCGAAGCGGAGTGCACCCGAATTTATCATTGCGACATCTGCCTTCGATCCGATGCGCATCGCATCCGCAATCATGTTGCCAAACGGACTTTCGCGTTTCGAGATCGAATCGATCGCATTGATGGACTTGGGAGCAACGCCTAACACGCGATCTGGTCCGATTCGTCGCATCAACGTATCCCGCCACGCTTGGACAACTGCTCGAGTCTTCGGTTCGTCAATCATGCCAGCTTCGATGCGGAACAGCGTGTCCTGCACGCGCCACCGATTACCAGCGCGCGTAAACGTGACCAAAGCCGCCGTGCGGGCATTCGACATCGCCTTGACCAACAGCCGACCGCCGTACACAAAACGGCGACCGTTGTGATCATGCCCGCCGAGAATTGCCGCCACACGTGGTTCGTGGATGAGCGTCGCCGTGTCTTCAAGCATGTTCCGGTGCGTGAGCGCAACAATGAGGTCGGCACCCACTCGTTGCAGCGTATCCACCAACGCCGTTGTCGCCGTATCAGCATCGCGACATCGCACATACGCCGGGTAATCACGCACAACGGTCGTACCAAAAATGCCAACGCGCACACCGTTGATCCGGAGCGTATCCCAGCCGCGCACTCCCGGAAATGCGCGCCCATTTGACTCACCGCAGTTGCCCGACTGCCATCGGAAGTGTGACTCACCCATACGCGCGAGCAGCGCCGTGCGGGAACCATCAAACTCGTGATTGCCAAGCACCGCGACGTCAAGCCGCGCTGCATTCAATCCGTCCACCATCTGCGCACCACCATACCACTTGCCCAGCACACTCGGTGACAGAAAATCTCCCGCCAACACAAACAGCACAGGTGCGTTGGTGACGCGCTCGATCGAATCGCGCACGTGCGCCACCCGCGCCAAACCACCACGGCCGTCGCGCAACGTATCAATCCCGTACACATCGTTCACAAGCAACATGCGCACCACGGTGCCGTTGGCAACGCCACTCGCAACGGGAGCGCTTCTCGCACGCGACACACTGCGCGCACACCCAAGCGCATTCACCGCCAGCACACTCATCACGAAAAGTCCGCGCGCAGCACGCCGCATTCGCCTATCCGCCCGCGCCGATCGTTCTCCTCGCGAACTCAATCATCCGCGCGCTCGTGCTGACTCGCCAACGGATCATCACCACGAATCGCGAAAATGCGCGCCACTGCATCGCCAATCTTGTTATTCGGCGTACTCGCTCCAGCAGTAATCCCGACACGTAACACGCCCGCACGCGGCAGCCAGTCCTCGCTTGTTGCCTCGGCGTGATGCGGCCCGATCAACCGATACCGTACGCAATTCGTCGCGACATCAATCTCGTCCGGGTCGGCGATGTGATACGTCAACACTTGTTCGGCGCACAATGCCGCGAGGGAGATCGTGTTGCTCGAGTTGTACCCACCAACCACCACCATCAAATCAAGGGGCTCGCGCAAAAGTTCAACCACGGCATCTTGTCGGTCCTGTGTGGCGCTGCAGATCGTATCAAACGTTCGAAAGTGCTCGGACCGATGCGCCTCGCCGTATGCGCGCGTCATGGCCGCGCCAACCGCTGCACCAATCGCCAACGATTCCCGCGCCAGCATCGTGGTCTGATTCGCTACGCCGATACGATCTAGATGCACATCAGGATCAAATCCGTCCGATGCACCTTTCGCGAAACGCGCGAGAAATGCGTCGCGCGGCAGCGCTGGTTCGTCGGGAATCTTGCCGGCGCGCGCCTCGATGTAATGCATCACTAATTCCGCCTCGGCCATATCGCGTACGACGAGATACTGGCCGCCCGGATACTTGTCCACTTGCGAAGCGGTGGCGCGCGTTTCCTCGTGGTAATACTTCCCGTGAATGAGGGACGTGAAGCCGTCGCGCGCATACGCCTCCACGCGCTTCCACACATTCAAAACGGAACCGCACGTCGTGTCCACGACAACACACCCGAGCTCGCGCAGCGTTTGAAAATCCTGCATCGTGACGCCAAACGCGGGTAAAATGACGACATCTTCCGCTCGCACCTGCGCGTAGTCGAAGCCCTTTCCACTGGCCGCGAGAAAAACCACGCCCATCTCGCGCAATTTGGCATTGACGTGCGGATTGTGAATGATCTCGCCCGCAAGAAAAATTCGGCGCTCGGGAAACTTTCGGCGCGTTTGATACGCATAGTCGACCGCCCGCTCGACTCCGTAACAAAACCCAAATTCCTTGGCCAGCCGTACTGTCGTATCGCCCGCCGTGAGTGTGTACTCCTGCGTGCGCAGTAAATCAACAAGATGTCCGGTGTAG
>JAYTTR010000016.1:0-3157 GCA_043744935.1 Gemmatimonadaceae bacterium | reverse complement strand
GCGACTTGCGCCCGCGATGCGCCAAGCGTGCGCAGTAACACGCCTTCGCGGAGCCGCGCACGCCGAGTCGCCGCGACAGCACTGAACAACACCGGAATACCCATCGCTATCGAGAAAATGCCAAGGAAGCGAATAGCCAACGTGACCTTGTTCACGATCGCGCCGATCGTCTGTCGAACCTGCGTGAGATCGAGGCTGGAGATATTCGGGAAGCGCCGCACGACATCGCGCTGCACTTCAGCCAGCATCGGCCCAGAGTCGACGTTCGCCACAATCACATACTGCTGCGGCGCATGTCGAATCGCTTCCGGCGCCAATACGATGAAGAAATTCGCTTCAAAGCGCGCCCAGTTTACCGTGCGCACATTGGCCACAACGGTGCGCACGGGCACGCCCTGCACGTTCCACGTGACCGTATCACCGAGCGTAACGCCTAGGTCGGCCGACAAATCTTTTTCGATCGACATGGCAAACGGGGCATCCGGATTGATTGCGCGCGCTTTCGCGCGGGATGCGCTATCCGCAAACCAGTTTCCTGACACGAGCTTTTCCGAACCCACAATATTTTCCCGATACGTTGACCGATATTCTCGACGCAGCGCCCACCCCGCGCGTCGCACGGTCGTATCCGCAACAAGCGACGAAATACTGCGTCCGTTGATCGCATCAATACGCATCGTGACAATCGGTGTCTGCTGCACGATCGGTTGTTTGCGTGCGCGAAGCAGCGAATCGAGCGGCGCCGCCTGATCGTCCTGCACATCGAAAAACAGCAGATTCCCGGCCGATGCTTCGGCTGATGATTGCACGCGATTCAATAAATTCGCTTGCACCAAATAGACAGTACTCAGCAGAAATGCACCGAAGCCCAACGCCAGCGTGACAGCTCGCGTCTGATTGGCGGGACGATGCAAGTTTGCGATGCCCTGGCGCAATTCAAACGGCCACGACGGACGAGTGCTTCGGCGCGCCGCAATGATCAGTAACGTGGCTGCTACCCACAATACGGCAACCGCAGCCGTGATACCGGCGCTGATCACCAGACCGTCACGCACATCACCAACGCGCACCACGATGATGCTCACAATGCTGCCCACCAGCACGCCGTCCACCGACATGCGCGCGAGATCTTTCCACTCGCGTTGCAGCACCGTTTGATCGGCGTCGCGCCGGATTGCCTGCAGTGGAGAAATGCGTCGCAACGCCAACAGCGGTCGCATCGCAAACACGAGCGATACCCACACCCCGGTCGCTAATCCAAGCAGCAGCGGCTTGGGCTCCAGGGACAGTTGCACGTCAAGCGGAAGAAAGTCTGCGACGACGCGCGGCAGCAAAAATTGTACGCCAACGCCAAGCAGGGCGCCCGCCGTTGCACCGAGAAAACCCATCGCACCCGCTTGCACCATGTACAATGCCAATACTTGTCGGCTGGTGGCACCGAGGCATCGCAACACCGCTACGGTATCAATTTTTGCAGCGACGAACGCGTTCACACCACTCGCAACACCAATGCCGCCCAGCAGCAATGCAATGAGTCCGATGATGCTGAGAAAATCGGCGAGCCGCGCCACCGCTTCCGTAAAATCGCGCTCGGTGTCCGCAACGGTGCGCACGCGAACGCGTGTGCGTGTTGCACCCGATTTCAGTCCCGCACTATCGGTGGCGTTGCGCGCGTCTTCGGCCTGCGCTGGACCCGCGTCCGGCGCACCGCCACGTGAGCCACCGCGCTTGTCGCGCGCATCGGCCGCTTCTTGCAACGCGGCCGCACGTGGATCGATGCGACGTCGGAGGTCGCGCGCGAGGGTCGCAGCGTTGGCTTTTGATGCAAGCGCGGCTGGCAAACGCAGCAGCGCATCGTACTGCGCGCGGCTGCCAAACTTGAGCAGGCCAGTTGATGCAATGAATGTGGAGGACACATAGACACGAGGTCCGATCACCGACGAAATGCCAGCGTCGCCCGGTGCGTTCTGCACCGTACCCGCAATGCGAAACATGCGTGTTCCCAACCGCAACGAATCACCGACCGCAGCATTGAGCGCAATGAGGAGCGACGGGTCGACAAAAACGACCGCGGCGTCATGAACTGTTGTCCATATGCCGGTCGGCTTTGTTTCGATGGATCCGTAAAACGGATACCCGCGCGACACAGCCTTGATCTGTACGAGTCGCGTACCACCGGACGGCTCCGCGAGCGCCATCGATGCGAACGTCGTCACGCGCGTATTCGAAACGCCTCGCGTTGCGAGTGAATCAAGCAGCGAATCGACGACGGCAGGGAACACCGCAGATGCGCCCATCGACATGTCGCCGCCAAGCAGTGTACGCGATTGTTCGCGAATGGATCGCGTTACGTTACTGGCAAACGAATCAATCGCCACGAGTGCGGCGACACCAAACGCAATCGACGACATGTACAGCGCGAGTCGTCGACGTGCCGTTCGACTTTCTCGCCATGCCAGTCGAAGTAGCGTGTTCGCCGTCATACCGCCGCTACCAATGCATCAAACGCTGGATGTAAAATGTCTTCGACGACAACGCCGTCGCGCAATCGGATGGTGCGTTGCGTGCGCGCGGCCAGTGCTGCATCGTGTGTGACAAGCACAATCGTGCAGCCGCGCTCGCGGTTGAGCTGCATCAGGAGTTCGACAATTACTTCGCCGGTTGCACCATCGAGATTGCCCGTCGGCTCATCGGCAAAGAGCACGCGCGGTTCGTTCACGAAGGCACGCGCGAGTGCAACGCGCTGCTGTTCACCACCGGAAAGTTGTTGCGGAAAGTGATGTGTCCGATCGCCCAAGCCCACGCGCGTCAGTAAATCGCGCGCCCGAGCAGTCGCCTCGCGCATTGGCACCGCGCCCGACAGTTCGAGTGGCACCTGCACGTTTTCCAGCGCCGTCAGCGTTGGAATCAATTGAAAGCTTTGAAACACGAACCCAACTTTCTCTCCGCGCAACTTCGCGCGACGATCTTCGTCGAGACTTCCCAGGTCCACGCCATCCAGCGTCACTGTACCGCGACTGGGGGTATCCAATCCCGCAAGCAGTCCGAGTAACGTCGTCTTCCCGCTTCCCGACGGTCCAACAATGGACACGAACGCACCCTCGGCGATCTTGAAGGTGACATCTCGCAGCACAACAAGCGTCTGTGTGCCACTTTG
>JAYTTR010000015.1:0-3161 GCA_043744935.1 Gemmatimonadaceae bacterium | reverse complement strand
TTTTCGATTGCCAACGCGCGCACCCATGGAGATGTGGCAGTCATACGCCCTTCGTCAAGCTGGCATTCCAACGTCGGAAGTGCTCGGCTTTGCGCGCTATCCGGCAGGCCCCGGCCTCCGTCGCCTTGATGTCGTCACACGCTTTGTGCCTGACGCGTACGATCTCGGAATGATCGCCGCTGGATTGGCGCCGCACATCGATGCGACCAACGCCATGAGCGCCACCATCGCGCTATTGGTACAGCTCGCGGCACACGGCGTGATCCATCCAGACCTTAACGTCAAGAATATTTTATTGCGGCATACCAACGGGCGACAACCGGTAGCGATGGTGATTGACATAGACGTTGTGCGTTGGGATGCAGCTCGTCCACCTGCGGTGACGATGCGTGCAAACGTGACGCGACTCATTCGATCCATGCGGAAATGGCGCGCCAACTTTGGTTGTGATATGGCGGACGAACGATTGGCGCGATTCGAACGTGATGCGTTGGCTGCAACGCCCACATGACGAATAAGTGACGACCACAACGCCGCCGCTACCGTCGCTGGAGCTTCGTCGCGTTGGCATCGTGATGATGAGCGCCGTCGGAGATGCCGTGCATGTGATGCCGATTATTCACGCGCTGAAGACACACACACCGTCGGTGCAGATTTCTTGGATTTTGCAACCGGGTCCGGCAACGCTGGTGCGCGGCCATCCACTCGTCGACGATGTCGTGGTCTTTGATCGATCACGCGGTTGGCGCGCCTTTCTTGATGTACGGCGCGCACTGGCGGATCGACCATTTGATCTTGTGCTTGGACTCCAGGTGTACTTCAAAGCCGGACTCGTCACACGCTTCACGCACGCACCCGTCAAACTCGGTTTCGACAAAGCGCGAGCGCGCGATCTCAATTGGCTGTTTACGACGCACCGGATTGCGCCGCACGTCGGCCAGCACGTGCAGGATCAGTACATAGAATTTCTGGATGCGCTCGGTGTGCCGCACGGCGCACCGCAATGGACGCTCGGGCCATGGAACGCCGAAGAACGCGAATGGCAGCACACATTCCTTGCACAATTTGATCGACCGATTGCACCGATCGTCGTCGCGACGAGCAAGGCGGAGAAAGACTGGCTTCCCGAGCGATGGGCGGCCGTGTGTCACATCCTCTGGCGCGAGTTTGGGCTGCAACCTGTGCTCGTGGGCGGCGGCTCAATGCGTGAACGCGCGGCCGCGCACGCCATCATGCGCGACGCACCGATGGTGCACTCCGCACTCGGCAGCGGGCTCCGAAAACTTGCCGCTATCCTGGATGGCGCGGCGGTTGCGCTGTCGCCCGATACGGGCCCGCTGCATCTCGCGGTTGCACTTCGCGCACCGGTGATTTCACTGGTCGGTTACACAAACCCTAAACGCGTTGGGCCGTACGATTTCGCCAGGGATTTGATGATCGATGCGTATGGTGATCCCGGCGAGGATTATCCGCTTGACATGCGTTACCGCGAAGGTCGAATGCAGCGCATTTCGGTGGATGACGTGCACGCGATGCTGCGACGCTGGCGTGAGCGGTATGAAACGTCTCGCCTGGCGGAGGTCGCCGAGCGCCTCACAGGCTGAGCGGACCGTACGTGTACGATAGACCGTGGTCGGTGAAGAGTCCGACCATGCGGCCGAGCGGAAGTCCCATCACGGCGAAATAATCGCCATCAATGCGTGCAATGTTCGTTGCACCAAAACCTTGAATACCGTATGCACCAGCCTTGTCCATTGGCTCGCCCGTGGCGACATACGCGTTGATGCGTGCGTCGTCGAGATGGCGAAATGTCACCGACACGGACTCTACGCCGGAGAGGGTGCGTGCCCGGTAGGACACCGCGACGGCGGTAAAAACGGTATGCGTTCGACCGCGGAGTCGACGAAGCATCGAGACGGCATCGTGTGCATCGCGCGGCTTTCCCAGAATATCGCCATCAATGACGACGATAGTGTCGGATCCGATAACGACGGCGTCGGGATATGCGACGGCGAGCGTTTCGGCTTTCGCGCGTGCGAGGCGCTCGCAATGCGGTACCGGCGCTTCATCCGGATGGACTGTTTCATCAACATCAGCGGGTGACACCTCGTGCCGGATGCCAATCAGCGTCAGTAACTCGCGACGCCGCGGCGACTGCGAGGCGAGGATCACACGTGGCGCAAGGCCGGCGGGTGCGTGGGTGGTCGACATGTCTAAAAGTGGTTCATCTATTTTGCTACCGCGATCCTGAATGTGTTCTCCTGCACGGAATCTCGGCGCTGCTCGAACTAAACATCCGACCTTCTTTTGCTCTTCATATTGGCGGAAATTGACCAAGTGCCGATTGGGTATGGATGGCTGGTGGCTTCGGCGTTACTTTAGTGGTGAGAAGTTTGACTGATTCGGGCTGACGCTTGAGTCACTATGGCAGTTGGCCAAATTCGCGTTCGATCCAGACCGTCACCGGACCGTCATTTACCAGCTCCACTTCCATCATGGCACCAAATTCGCCTATCTGAACGTCACCGTGCCTGCTGCGTAGAATAGAGAGGAAGTGCTCGTAAAGGGGAATCGCGATGAAACTGGGTGAAGCTTTTGCAAAACTCGGCCTCCGCCCCTTGCGCGCATCAGCATACAAGGTGAACTGTGATACGATCAAGAGCGCCCCGTCGCTCTGCTTCAGATCGCGATTGAGGCGATCGTCTTCATCGGCAAATAGTCGAAGCCCGATGAGCTTCTCAGCCATCCAGCGTACCTCGGACTGCGTGTCTGAGTGCGTGAATCCAACGAACACCACATATCCGGGCCCTATACGCCCGGCCACCCGAGCGACTCCGCTCGGATCGTCCGGACGAATTCGGACTTCAGCACGACTTACCCGCTGGAGAAGAATTCGCATAGTACGATAGTCTCACTCCCTGCCGTCAGCGACGGAAGCTCAGGGTTCAATGCCAATCAACAGACCCATGCAACAACGACTTGCTCTGCAGTTCAATCTGGTGCCTCGTGAAGAGTCCTCCGACTCGGACGATGCGTTCCTCGAAGCGTGCGTCGCCTGGCTTGGTCTCGACCACGGGCAGGAACTCACGTGGAATTCGCCGGCGAATTTGACGCTCGATGGAGGCCGTATTCTCCGCTGGGCGCCGTTCCGCACCGACACC
>JAYTTR010000014.1:0-3167 GCA_043744935.1 Gemmatimonadaceae bacterium | reverse complement strand
TCTCGACCACGGTGGCAAGATGATGGTGACGCTGGCCGGCGCGATGAGTTCCGCCGAACTCGGGTTGTCATTGGCGGAAATGATTCGACAGGACAAAGTGCACGCCATCACGTGTACGGGCGCCAACCTCGAAGAAGACGTTTACAATTTGGTCGCACATGATCACTACGAGCGTGTGCCGAATTACCGCGATCTGACGCCGCAAGACGAACAGGCGCTGCTCGAACGCCACATGAATCGCGTGACTGACACGTGCATTCCGGAAGCTGAAGCGATTCGACGAATCGAACACGCCATCTTGAGCGAATGGGAAACAGCGGACAAAGCCGGCGAGCGTTACTTTCCGCACGAATTTATGTATCGCATTCTGCTCAGCGGTCAGTTGGAACAGTATTATCAAATTGATCCGAAAGATTCGTGGCTGTTGGCTGCGGCGCAGAAAAACTTGCCGATTATCGTGCCGGGTTGGGAAGATTCGACGACAGGCAACATTTTTGCTGCGCACGTCATGGAAGGGGACGTTAAAAACGTGCATACGGTGCGCAGCGGTATCGAATACATGATGTACCTCGCCGAGTGGTATACGAAGGCAACGAAGGATTCTACTATAGGATTTTTTCAAATCGGCGGCGGTATCGCGGGTGATTTCCCGATCTGCGTTGTGCCAATGTTACATCAGGATTTGAAGCGTACTGAAGTGCCATTGTGGGGGTACTTCTGTCAGATCAGCGACTCAACAACAAGCTACGGATCTTATTCAGGTGCTGTGCCAAACGAAAAAATCACGTGGGGTAAGCTTGGTATCGACACTCCGCGCTACATCATCGAATCCGATGCGTCCATCGTTGCGCCACTCGTGTTTGCGCTTGTGCTCGGACAGTAACATCACCGCATGACGCGCGCCGTATTTGCCGATCCGACAGGTCGTCGCTGGCGCGCGTTTCGTCGCACGGCCCTCGTCATTGGCGTTGCAACTACCACGCTCGCGCTCGCGGTTGTTGGCT
This sequence comes from Gemmatimonadaceae bacterium, assembly GCA_043744935.1. GTDB lineage: Bacteria > Gemmatimonadota > Gemmatimonadetes > Gemmatimonadales > Gemmatimonadaceae > Gemmatimonas. Next base: position 2,163 of record JAYTTR010000014.1, on the reverse strand, counting down.
ATTTGCTGGTGACGCCAGTGTTGCCAGCGATCGGCACCGGCGTAAGCGCGTCTCGCAATATTTCCAATCTGCCCAGACTCCGCGGGTCGCGTGCGACGCGTGAGCGCGAGGCGGCGCGACGAAAGCTGTTTGCTTCGCTGGACCGACGTCCGCGCGTTCCGTCCATTCGGCCGGCAGCGATTCCGGTGCAATCGGTTAGCGGCTCAAAACGCGCAACCGAGAGCGGCGGTGACATAGCCGCGTTCTACGTCAATTGGGACGAAAATTCGTTCGCGTCCCTCAATGAACACGCTGAAGAACTCGACTGGCTTGTGTGCGAGTGGGCGTTTGTGCTTCCAACTGGCGATTCGTTACGACTCGATGTTGATCGCAAGGTTCCGTTCCTGCTGTCGCGTATTCCCGCGGATCGACGCCCACGCGTGCTGGCCATGGTAAGTAACGTCAATTCTGCTTCGGCTTCGAAAGCCTTTGACGCGAAACGTCTTGCAAGCTTGGTGCAGCGGCCGGCAGCGCGACGCGCGGCGGCCAATCAACTGGCGCAGATGGTGAAGACGTGGGGGCTCGCCGGCGTGACCGTCGACTTCGAAGAAATTCCTGATGCATTACACCCCGCCGTGCTCGAATTTCTTGCGGAGTTGCGTCGTGCGCTCGCCGCGGTGCAAACGCCGGGCCCAACGCTCATCATCACGCAAGCGGTACAAACAGACCTCGCTCCGCGCGTGCTCGCGCAGTACGTGGCGGCAAATGATCGTTTGTTTCTCATGCTGTACGATGAGCACTTTGGCGCAGGCGACGCCGGCCCGGTAGCGAGTCAGCAATGGTACGAAAATCAAGCGCGCACGATGCTCAAGGTCGTGCCGCCCGAGAAGGCGATGCTGGCGATGGCGGCGTACGGCTACGATTGGAACGATGCCAATGCGCGCGCCTCTGGAGAAGCACTCACATTCCAAGATGTGATGCAGCGCGCGCGCGATCATGCAGTGCCTGTGCGTTTCGATAGTACGTCGCTCAATCCATACGTGATGTGGACAGACCCCGATTCGACTGACCACGTGGCGTGGTTTCTCGACGGCGTCACAGCGTACAACCAGTTGCTTGTCGGCAAACGTCTCGGCGTGCGTGGACACGCCGTATGGCGGCTGGGCGCTGAAGATCCATCTATTTGGCGTGCGGTCGAGCACCGAACGTTGCTTGCGCCAGGTAAATCACTCGATACGATTGCACCGGGCTACGACGTGCAGTTCGACGGCGTTGGTGAATTGTTGCGCGTGCGTGCGCGACCCACGGCTGGTGTGCGTGCGGTCCGCTTTGATTCGACGCGCGGCGTTGTCACACAGGATAGTATCACGCAGTTCCCGACGCCGTGGATCATTCAACGCTTTGGCGCGCAGGCGCATCGTGTCGCGCTCACGTTTGACGATGGACCCGACGCACGCTGGACACCAGCCATCCTGGATACACTTGCCGCGCACAACGTGAAAGGCACCTTCTTCATGATTGGAACTGCGGTAGAATCGAACATGCGCCTCGCACGTCGTGTGCTGGCCGAAGGTCATGAGATTGGCAATCACACGTTTACGCATCCGAACTTGTCGCTGTTACCGCAATACGTGGTGGGGCTTGAACTGGACTTTACTCAACGATTGCTGGAGGCCACACTCGATCGTCGCGTCACATTCTTTCGCGCTCCGTTTTTTGGTGATGCCGAGCCCACCACGCCCGACGAATTGATTCCGGCCGCTATCGCATCCGATCGTGGATACGTGATTGCCGGTCTGCACCTCGATAGCCAGGATTGGGCGCGGCCCGGCGTCGATTCCATTATTCAAAACGTGCTTGATTCGCGGCCGAACGGCAATGTGGTGTTGCTGCATGATGGCGGTGGTGATCGCTCGCAGACGCTCGCTGCACTTGGTCCGCTCATCGATTCGTTGCGTGTGCGGGGCGACACACTCGTCACACTATCCGCGCTCGCCGACAGCGGTATGCTGCAAGGTATGCCACCCTTGCCGAAGGGTGCCGAACGTACGCGCTTGATAGAACTCGCGGCGTTCGCGCTCTTTGGCGGCGGAGAGTGGCTATTGACGTGGCTTTTTCTCATTGCCGTAGTGCTCGGCCTCGCACGCGTCGCGATTGTCGGTTCGCTGGCCATTGTGCAACGCC
>JAYTTR010000013.1:0-12438 GCA_043744935.1 Gemmatimonadaceae bacterium | reverse complement strand
CATCGGTTACGCGCGTTCAGCCATCCGTTGCGGAACCCGGCGCGCCGGAGCCCGGTCACGATGGCCGGGCAGTCGCGCATCAGGCGCCAGAGCAGACCCGTGCGATAGTTCTCGATCATCAAGGCGACGGGCCCTTGGTCGAGCCCATAGTGCTCCGGAGAGAGCCAGCCTCGCCCTGCCCCGTCGCTGGCCTGGAAACTGGGGTTGAAACTGGTCAGGAGCCCTTCCTTACTGAGGGATTCTGGATAAGCGCCCCGCATATGTCGAAGCGTGGCCAAAACGAGATCCGGAGCGAACGGCAGCGAGGCCACGGCCGCCCAGGGTGCCAGTGTTCCGTCATCGGGTCCGACGGGAACTCCACGGGCCACGTACCCGTAAAAAGGTCGCTCGATGCCGCCGTCCAACCTTTGCGTCGAGAAGCCGGGACCAAGGCCGGCGGTGATCCCCCAGCAGTGCTCACCGTACGCCTTGAACCACAACGGATTGCGCTGGGCGTACTGCTGCTGGATCACGGTCGCTCGGCGGCTGTTCTCGAAGTAATCCGACCGCTTCTCACGCATGAACGCATCCTGAATACCGCGAAAGTCGATCCAGAGGTGCGAGAGCTGGTGGGTGAACAGTGGCGCGGCGAAAAGAAAGTCAATGTCATAGAGATTCTCCCACTGATAGGTCGCGGTCCACGCTTCGTAACTCTGCGCCGGCAGCGCGTGGGTGGGTGAGCCCAGGCCGAGGATGTAGAGCAGCATCGCCTCGCTGTACCCTTCCCAGCGGTAGCTCTGGAAGCCGGTCTCGGGCTTCCACCCCATGCGTACTACCGGATTATCCGCGGTGGCCCAAGGCCATTCGATGCGCTCGTAAAGAAGCCGTGCGAGCTCCCGGATCTCCGGCTCATCGCCCGACGCCGCCGAGAAAAACATGCCGCTTGTCAGCACACCGGCGATAAGGATCGCGGTGTCGATCGTGGACAGTTCCGACTGCCACGTGCGTCGGCCGGTCTTCATGTCGAGGAAGTGATAGTAGAAGCCGCGATAGCCGGTGGACTCCGGATCTTCGCTCTGCGGGCTGTCACGAAAGAACCGCAGCGCGGCCAGCGTGCGCGCTGCGGCATCACGACGGGGGAGGAAGCCTTGCTCCGCGCCGACGATGTAGGCGGCGAGGCCGAGCCCGGTGGCGGCAATGCTGCACGGGGCATCGCGCGCCGAGCTGTCGGCGATCAACCCGTTATCGGGATTCGCCGCTCGCAGGAAGTATCCGATGGCGTCCCGCTGCAGTGTATCGAGATCGTCCAGCATCGGTGATGGCTCCGCCTTTAAAAAGCACGTTGTCCGGCAGCACTACGGTTCTTTGCAATCCTCTTTCAACATGCTTGGTGATCGGGGCTCCGAAGGTTCAACCGCGGGCTCCCCACAAGCTCAGTGATGTTGTGCAAGAACATAGTCATTAAAGGACATGCGCCGCGAGCTACGTGTTCGGCATCGCAAAAAAATACAGCTACCAAGATGCCAACAAGCGCACCTCGTATTTGGGTGCGCTGACGTTCTTGCGGATGAACGGTTACGGCGTGCAGACAAGCCCTGAGGACATTATCGCATTCATGCTCGACGTGGCGAATGACTTCATGGACGAACCCGCCATTGAGGCTTGGCTCGAGGTCCGCGCGACGCCGGTCACCTCACATTACGCGTCGCACTGACGCCTGCCGCACGGAGCCAGGCTGTACGCTTTCGCGATGTATCGACAATCTCTCTAATTGTATCGACACAATTCGCGGTGAGTGCCGAGAGATGAATCAACGCGAGGCGTGGGCGTGCACTCGTACCCTCGGATACATCGATGACTTCGCCTGTCCTCATCCAAACTACGCCGGTAGTTGACAGGATCGTTGCGCGGCTGCACACTGAACTATCCCCATAGTTCAGAGGTTTCATGGAGCAGTTGTCGTTGGGCGAACGCGAGCTTGAAGTGATGACGGTGCTGTGGACGGCGGGCCCGGGCACCGTCGCCGAGGTGCGAGAGCGTCTTCCGGACGCTCTGGCCTACAACACCGTGCTCACGATCCTTCGGAACCTCGAGGCCAAAGAGCTCGTGGATCACGAGGCAGAAGGCCGCTTCTTCCGGTACTTCCCGCTGGTAACCCAAGACACGGTGCAAGGGAATGCTGTCTCCCGACTGGTCGCCAGGTTTTTCGGCGGCTCTTCGATCAGCGTGGTGGCTCACCTCTTGGACCAACAGCCGCTGTCGTCCGACGACCTCAGGGCGTTGTACGCCCACTTGAACAGCCGACTGGCCGACTTAGAGGAGAAGTCGAAATGATCGCGTCCGTCGCGGTGTATGCGCTCGTCCTGGGGCTGATGCTCGGCGCACTCGGGCGGCTCCTCGAGCGGGGAGCACGCGCGGGGCGCCTGCCCACCCGCTTCATCTGGATGGCGATCATGGCCTCCATGCTCGTCGTTCCGGCGGTCGGCACGCTCAGGAGCAACGAGGCATCGGCGACCAAAGTCCCCGGGGTAGTGGTACCGGTCACGGCGTCTTCGATGCTGAGCGCGAGCGGGTTGTCGGTGGACCCACCCGAGGACACGTCGCTCCCGCGCACCGCGTCCGCGCGTCTGGAGTCGCTGTGGCGCCAGGCCCTTTCGACTTCTGAACGTATGGCCCGCGGTCACGAGCACCTGCTGCTGGGAGTGTGGGCCGCGATGTCGGCCTTCTTGCTCGGGATGACGTTGCACGCCATGTCGGAAGCACGCCGCATGCGCTTGGGCCTTGAGGTGCACACGGTGCACGGCACCTCCGTGCTCGTGTCGGAGTACATGGGCCCCGCGGCGGTCGGAGTGCGCGCGGCCGCCATCGTGGTCCCGCGCTGGGTGATGTCGCTCGACGACTCGCTACGGTCGCTTGTGATCCGTCACGAGCAAGAGCATCTGGCCACCCGTGACCCCGCGCTTCTGACGACCGCGCTGTTCCTAATGGTGTTAATGCCGTGGAATCCAGCGCTCTGGTGGACTTGGTATCGTCTGCGCCTCGCCATTGAGGTCGACTGCGACAATCGCGTGCTGCGCCACGCGGCAACTCCGAAGCTGTACGCTCAGTTGCTGTTGCTCGTGTCTCACCATCGTTCAACTGTGTCCCGCGGAGAACGGGCTCTAATGTCGCTGGCTGCTCCACTCTCTCCGCAGGCCTCCCACCTCAAACATAGGATCGACGCAATGACGAAACGTCCGACGAAGTACAGGCTCTCGACCATCGCCGTGATGGCCGGCGGCGCCGTGGGTGCCTCTCTGCTGATCGCCGCGGTGCCGGCGCCCAACCGCAGCGTGCTTAAAGGCTTACCCAGTGCTCCGCCACCCAGCGCAGACGTGACGGTGAAGGTCACGCGCGTTGGCACCAAGAACGTGGACATCGACGGGCGTGGCCAGATGGTAGGGGAGATTCTCATCTACGGCAGCGGGACTGTGAAAGTGGGTTTCGGAACCAGCGAGCCTCGGGTTCTGAGCGATACACTTCGTCTGAAGAACTTCCCGGCCTTTACGGCTGATGTGACCCAGGGCGACGTGCACGTCGAGCTGCGCGGCAACGGCGAGATTGAACTCAGCGCCACGGTAACGGGCGGTCCGGCGGTCGAGGTGAGCGCCAGCGGTCGTCATCTGGTGTTGCTGAAGGGCGGCAGCGGGATCAGAACGGCCGGCGGCAAGTCGTAGCGGGGCGCGCCGCAGAACCTCAAGACGTGGCACCGGCCGCTTGAGGCGAGGAAAGAAAGGGCGGGCGAACCTTGATGCCAAGGCCCGCCCGCCGTCACCATCGAGCACTGCCTAAGTCTCTTGTTTCCTGATACTGATAAGTTGGCGGCTAACGCTCGCCCTACTTCACCGCGTTCACCATATCGAAGATTGGCAGATACATCGCCACCACCATGCCACCAACCACGATACCCAGGAACACGATCATGATCGGCTCCAATAGTGACAACAACGCACTCACCGACGCGTCCACTTCGTCATCGTAGAAGTCCGCGATCTTGCTGAGCATTTCATCGAGACCACCGGTCTGCTCGCCAACCGCAATCATGCTGATGACCATCGGCGGAAACACTTTGCTTTTCTGCAACGGTCCCGCAATCGTCTCACCACCCGCAATACTCGCTCGACTTCCCATGATGGCATCTTGCACGACGCGATTGCCGGCGGTGCGTGCCGTGATTTCGAGCCCGTCGAGAATGCTGACACCGGACGAAATAAGCGTGCCCAACGTGCGCGTGAAACGCGACACGGCCGACTTGCGCAACACATCGCCTAACACCGGCGCATGCAGCAGCAGGCGATCAATCGCGAGCTGACCAGTGGGCGTCGCGTAGTACTTCTTCACCACGTAGCCGAGTCCGGCGACACCGAGAATGAGCGCCCACCAATACGCATTCAGGAAGGTCGATGCTCCAATCACGATGCGCGTCGGCAACGGCAACTCCATGCCAACGCTCGAGAACATGCTGGCAAATACGGGAATGACCTTCCACAGCAAGATCACGACGCACAAGCCGGCCACACACATGATCACCGTCGGATAAATCATGGCGCCCTTCACTTTGCGCACCAACGCATCGTTCTTTTCCATGAAGACGGCCAAACGATTGAGAATGGTGTCGAGAATACCACCCGCCTCGCCTGCGGCTACCATGTTGGTATACAAGTCCGAAAACGCTTTGGGATGTTTCTTCATCGCATCAGCGACGGTGTTGCCCGATTCGACATCGAACACCACATCGCGCACGACCGCCGACAAGGCTTTGTTTTCGCTCTGCTTGCTGAGAATATCGAGCGCCTGCACCAACGGCAAACCCGCGTTGATCATCGTTGAAAACTGTCGCGTGAAAATGACGATGTCGCGCATGCTGATGCCGCCACCTGATTTCTTCGCGCGAACTTTTTCTTCGTCGACCTTGATGATGGTCAGCCGTTGACGACGAAGCTGTGCGACGACATCGTCGCGATTGGACGCATCAATGGTCGACGATTTGAGTTCGCCGTTCGTGTTGCGTGCGGTGTACGTAAATGTCGGCATCGTAGGGCTCCTGAATTCCGATACAGTGGGTTAGCGGCGAACCGCGCCCACTAGCGGGCGCTCACCTGAGCGGGACGGCGCGGATGAGGTTCCGTTCGATGTCGTATCACCGTCCGGCCCCTTTCCGATCATGCGGAGAAACTCGTTCGGATCGCCCGATGCGCGCATGCATTCGTCGGCGCTCACGGCACGATTCACATACAGTTGGTACAGCGCATCATTGAGCGTTTGCATGCCAAACTTCTTGCCGGCCTGCATCTGCGAGTAAATCTGATGCACCTTGTCGTCACGAATGAGCGAACGAATGGCTGGCGTCACCACCAGAATCTCCGCCGCCATCGCACGTCCTTTTCCGGACACTTTGGGGAGCAACACCTGCGTGATGATGCCCTCCAGCACGAAGGCCAACTGCGCACGTACCTGACTTTGCTGGTGACTCGGGAACACGTCGATGATCCGGTTGATCGCTTCGGCGGCACTGTTCGTGTGCAACGTAGCAAACACCAAATGGCCCGTCTCAGCTATGGTCAGGGCGGCCTGAATCGTTTCAAGGTCGCGCATTTCGCCAATCAGAATGACGTCCGGATCTTCACGCAACGCGTACTTGAGCGCCGAGGCAAAACTCTTCGTGTCGGCACCCACTTCACGTTGATTGATGATGCAGTTGCGATGCTTGTGAATGAATTCGATCGGATCTTCGACCGTGATGATATGCCCACGACGCTCGGTGTTGATCTTGTCGATCATGGCGGCGAGTGTCGTGCTTTTTCCCGAACCCGTTGGGCCGGTCACCAACACGAGTCCGCGCGGACGTTCCGCCATCCCCGCGATCACTGGCGCCAGATTGAGATCGGCAAACGTCTTGATCGCAAACGGAATCTGTCGAATGACCATGCTCACGCAGCCGCGTTGCTTGAAAACATTGCCACGAAAGCGTGAGAGATTGGCGATACCGAACGAGAAATCGAGCTCGTCCTCCATCTCAAAACGTTTCTTCTGATTTTCCGTCAGGACGGAGTATGCCAACTGCAGCGTGTCACGCGGAGTGAGCACATGATCCACGGTTGAACTCACGATATCGCCATCGACGCGCAGCTTTGGACGATCGCCTGCGGAGATATGCAGGTCGGACGCGTCTTTCCCGATCATTTCGTCGAGGAGTGCGCGCAGCGAAACAGGGGATTGGATTGGAGCAGTCATCGATCAGCGAGCGGGATTCGGGAGGGGAGCAGCCGACGGCAACCCCGATGAGGACGACCGATGCACAACGATGGATACCCAACGCACTCGGCGGCGCGTCAACTGGAGGTCTCGCGAATAACCTGATCAAGCGTGACGACGCCCTTGAGGATCTTGAGCCAACCGTCCATGCGCAAAGACAGCATACCTTCGGTGATAGCAGAATCACGCAGCACCTGCACGTCGACGTTTTGCATGACGAGTTTCTTGATGGTCGGTGTCATGAACATCACTTCGTACAGGCCTTGGCGACCTTTGAGTCCGGTTCCGGCGCACGCGTCGCAACCATGCCCCTTGAAGATTGGGATTTCGCCGATGGTGGTGTCGAGCGAAAGGTTGACGAGAAACGGAACAGCCTCGGCCGACGCATTGCGCTTGGCGTCTTGCAGCACTTCGTCCGTAAATCGCAAATCGCGCAACGTCGTCGTGTTTTTCACTTTCGCGCCGCTGAGCTCCGCGCCATCCGGTACATACTTCACTTTGCAACGACTGCAAATGCGACGGACGAGACGCTGCGCCAAAATCAGATTGAGTGCTGACGCGACGTTGAACGGTTCGAGTCCCATGTCGAGCAGACGCGTAATAGTTTCTGGTGCGGAATTGGTATGCAAGGTGCTCATCACCATGTGGCCCGTGAGCGCGGCCTTGATGGCGATGCCACCGGTTTCAAGATCTCGAATTTCGCCAACCATGATGACGTTTGGATCTTGACGCAAGAACGCCTTCAATGCGGCAGCAAACGTCATACCGATTTCGGTGCGCACCTGCACCTGATTGATGCCGAAGAGATTGTACTCGACGGGATCTTCGGCGGTCATGATATTCACGTCGCCGTTGTTGATCTTGGACAACGCCGAATATAGCGTAGTGGTTTTACCAGAACCCGTTGGGCCCGTGACCAGCACCATGCCATACGGGTTGGAAATCGCTTCCATGAGTTCGCGTTCGGCACGCGGCTCGATGCCGAATTTTTCGAGATCGAGCGTGAGATTGCCTTTGTCGAGAATTCGAAGCACGACTTTTTCGCCGAACAGCGTTGGCAGCACGCTCACGCGGAAGTCGATCACCTTCTTTCCAACTTTAAGCTTGATACGACCATCCTGCGGCACTCGGCGTTCTGCGATGTTGAGTGACGCCATGATTTTGAAACGCGAGATCAGGGCCGCGCGCATCTTGAGGGGCGGCTTCATCACTTCGCCAAGTGCGCCATCGATTCGATAGCGCACGCGAAGTTCGTGTTCAAAACATTCGAAATGAATGTCGGAGGCCCCCTTGTTCACGGCATCAACGAGAATCGCGTTGATGAGTTTCACGACGGGTGCTTCGTCAACCTGTGCGGCCAGGACATTTGCGTCGACATTGGCTTCTTCCTGCGCTTCAATGACTTCCACATCTTCTTCGTCATTGGCGATGTCCTGCAACAGCGACTGCATGTGAATTTCATTTGCTTCATAGTGCTTTTCAATGGCCGAACGCATTGAGTATTCACCCGCCAGCACCGGCACGATGTCGTAGCGCGTGATGAATTTCAAATCGTCGATGACACCCATTCGGGTTGGATCGGCGATCGCAACGGTGAGAACACGCCCTTCCCGTTTTAACGGAAGGACGATGTGTTTTGACGCCAATTCAGCCGGAATGAGTTTCAATAATTTCTGATCAATTTCGAAACGTGTGAGATCAATCGCGGGCATATGATATTGCCGAGCGAGCATGCGGACGACTTCGGTTTCTGGAACGAGGCCGAGTCGGACGACAGTCAGGCCGAGTCGTTGGCCTGGGTGCTGTGCTTGTTCGTGTAGTGCTTTGGCGAGATTTTCCTTCGTCAGCAATCCTTCGCGGACGAGGAGATCGCCCAAACGTTCGATAGCGCGAGTGGATAGAGGAATTGCGGATGCGGCCATGTGCTTTAGTGACGCTCGGAATACGGTGAAACGAGGTACCTGCGCGACGATCGAATCTCACTTTGTAATGGACGGTGCCCGCCGCCGAACGTCACGAGAGGAGCGAGGAGTGCCGTCGTTCGAACACCGATGCCACGCACGTGACGGAGGTCGTCGATCGACCCATAGGGGCCGAGCGAGTCGCGACGTGCAAGGATGCGTTGGGCAAGGGCGGGGCCGACACGCGGGAGCCGTTCAAGGTCTTCGGCTGACGCATCGTTCACGTCGAGCGGATTGGACGGCGTTGGCGGTGTGGGTCCGCTGGGAAGTGTCGGCAGCGACGCCGTAGAACTGGACGATCGTTTGGAGCGTGCAGTGCGCGGGCTTGGGCCGTTCGCGCTCGTGGTGGTGCGCTTGCGCCGGCCGCGTGACGAATTGTTCTCGCGCGCCGAATCCACGGCGGCGATTTGCGCGCGCAATTCCTCCCCACCCACAGTTGGGGAGGCAACGTGATCGACGCGTCGGGTGGCTGTAGTGACGTCGTGTTCGAACTGTTGAACGCCAACGAGGCGCACGCCGCCGCCAACGAGGGCGACGGCGGCAAGAAACATGAGCGCGCGACGTTCGGCGGAGGTGGGCATGACGCATGGTAGGGAGGAGCGCTTGTGGCTCCATTACCGATAGTGTGCGCGCACAATCATTTGAACTCATTCCCTCACCCCTTACCCCTGCTCCCTCGTCCCTATCTCAGTTCTCCCGCAAAGAATCGCAAACTCATCACCACGCTAATAGCCGTGTTCGAGATGCGCCGATTGTAGTTGCGGTCAAACGTGAGAACTTGCGAGCCCGTCAAGCTGAACGTGACGAGTTCTGACAGATCGGTATTTGCATTGAAGTTGAACGCGCGACGTCCATTGTCCGTGAGCACCGACGATGTACCGACCAGCGCGGACGTCGTGCCGTCCACGGTGGTCGTGCTCGTTGCACCACCAACAATCGAGATTGATTGATCCGACACATACGTTACTTGCGTACGCAAATTGCCGCGTGTGTTCCACTGCTTCGGCAACTTGAATTGACGCGCGACATCGAACGACATGTGCTTCGAATCGCCATTCGTGACTGAGCCGGGTCGAATATCCTCACGCCACGAGTGATCGAGTGCACCGTTCGTGGTGAGTCCACCGAGGAATGCCCAGGTGATACTGGCTGAAATTGGCTGACTGCGCGACACGGCGCGGCTACGATCCGCTGTTCCACCGGCATCATTCGGAATGACGGTTTGTTGTGCGCTTTGTGTAAACCGACCCGTGAGCGTGAGCGCGGTGAAAACTTTCGCTAATCGAACGGGTCGCCAGTTCCAGCTCGCGGCAATATCCGGATACGTGCGCTGGTCGCTTGTGATGAGCGCCTGAAATCCGTCCAGCGAACGGCGCGTCCATGTTTCGGACGTGCTGTTGTCCACCCGTGCGCGAATGGACAATGAATACGGCAGGTTGAGCGAGCCCGTGGCGTTGAGCTGCCGCACGCGTCCCGCCGACGTGGCGAGGTTGGAATTCAGTCCGCGAAAATCGCCAAGTCCACCAAGTCCAAGTTGATATCCGAAGCTTGGCAAGAGCGCGGTGTTGTCGTAGTTCGAGGTGAGACTTTGCGACCAATTGACGTCGATCGGTGCGAGCCAGCGGCCAAACGCATGCCACATGCTTTTGTCGGCCGTGCGTGCCGAGAGAAGACGCCCGACATCGAGCGTGGTGCCGGTACGAAAAGTTTGAAATGCACCAAGACGCTTCGGTAGTCGAAACGCACCGGTCGAATCACCTTCGCGCAGCAGCGAGCGTGCGTTGGGATCTTTGTTCAGGTCAAAGCGCGACGTGAAATCAAACCGTGGCCGGAACCATATCGACACACTGGGTTGAAATCCGATGGCCGATGTCAGGGAGCGATCGCGCTCCAATCCAATGGGCGCACCGAGAAATTTCAGACGTTCTGCTGCCGCCGCTTGACGACGGTCGGCACTATCGGGCAGCGACGTCGCGTCGCGATAGTCGCGCAAATCGAGCGTCTGCTGCGCGACGACGCTGGCCGACGTACCGGCCGTTGGTGCGAATCGCAGTTCGCCCGTGTTGCGCCACACGTGCGTAAGACCGTTCACTGTTTGCCCGGTATCCGTTGGTGACGCTGCTGCTTTCGTGAACGATGTGAATGCATTGGCGTTCCGCGCCATCGCGCTGGTGAGCCGCATTTGTGTGGGCCGCCAACGGAATCGTTGCGCGCGAAATCCGCGAATCGCATCGGTATCGCGCAATCGTTTGGGCAGTGCACCAAGGAGTAGATCGAGCACACGTGGCAACCGTCCTTCGCGCGTGTCATCGCTCATATCCAGCGCGCCGCCAAGTACGTAATTGGCATTGCTTGCTTCCTGGAAGGCGCTGCGGGTTGCGCCGGATGACCAGGCACCGTTGAGCGACAATCCGTTTAAAACTGGCGCGTACCAGCCTTGGGTGAGCGGCGTTGCGCGTCGCAAGGCGAGCGAATATCCCATTCGCGAGTCCTTCGGATTGCGCAGACCGTTAATGCCGGTTGCGCGCACGTCCGTGCGATTGATGAAGAGTTGTTCCACACCCGCACCCGCGTAGTCCACGCTAAACGGCAGGACAATGCCCAGGCGTGCAGGCAGCATGCGTTCAAGGTGAAACGTGCTGCCAACACTGACGCCGCTCGTAGTGAGGAACGATGGTGTTTCGCCGAGTTGTCGAAAGTTTGGATCGCGTCGATTGACATTCAGTCGAAACTCGGCGAGATCGGCCGCGTTGAATGACACGCCAAGCTCGCCTGCGAAACCGATATCGTCGACGACATCGGTGAGACGAATATCGTCAATCCACAGTTCGAGCGAATCATTCGCGACGATAGCGTCAGCCCCACGCGGAATACTGTCGACGCGCACAAAGCCAACCGCGAGTTCCTGCACGCCGGCCAGGTTTGGTGGCGTGACACTTGGATCGGCGCTGTAGACGATGTAGCCGTCCTGACAGACGGCATATCGACGGACAATCAAACCCGTTGGCAAACCAGACCGCTTGATCAATTCCAAGTCGGTGCCAGAGCATGAAATGGAATCTTTGGATGCAGTCAGGAAATTATTTTCCAACTGCGCGCGAAGTGCCTGGAATCGCGTGAGGTCAACGCGTATTTCCGGATCCCACGCACTCTGTGACGGACCGGAATTCACTGGTGTGCGATACATGTAGAAGTTGTGTTCATCACGACCGATCTTTATGAATCCGTTCAACTCTCCATTCACGCCCCACCCGTTGCCGCGACCGCGCATCCACACACGGAGTGACCGATAGCCCATGAAACTTTTCGTACCTTCCGGGAATCGGTAGTACGCCTCCGCGCGATCAAACGTGCGAAATTGCTGACCCGGAATGCCGGCCTGCAATCGCAGGGCACGTTCGTTGACCTGCACCACCGCATTGGTGTATCCGGCCGATTTTGTTTCGGCCACTTCGATCACGCCCGGCGGTGCGCTGTACGGCAGTGTTGCCGACGAGTCGAGTGTCCCAACCACGCCAGCAATCACATAGCCATTGATGGGCCCCAGTGAATCGCCAGCCGCGCCCGAGATGGGACGTCCGGCGCGCTTGAGCCAAGGCGCGCCCACCAACTTGAACCGCGCAAGCGCAATCTGTTGAAACGCGTCGTCCTCGACTGCAGCGCTCGATACCATCGTCATGCGCAGCGCACGCATACGGCGTTCGTTGGGCGCATTTTGCTCCTCAAGCGGTGCACGCCAATTGAGTTTGATCTGCACCCAGCACAATGAATCACCAGCCAGTCCCGTGGTCGTCGACGCGGCGGACTGATAGCATTTTCCAACGCGTGTCCAGTTTTTCGTGTCTCCCAAATCAACCGAGAAACGCTTGAATTGCTCCTGATCGATTGCCGCGCTGGGGATGTTGAGCTGACCATCGAGATCGATATCCTCTTCATCAAGCCGACTATTGCGCACTGTGCAATTGCCACGACTATCGCCCAACTGTCGCGTATCCTGCACCGAGGCGGCGCAGAGCGTGACCTTGTTTGCGGTGATGATCGTTGCCGGTGACGTAGTCCGGTCCACAATCACGATGGTATCCGCGACGTCACCAGGCATCCCCTTGTCATTCTCGATCGCGTTGAACGTGCGAGAGAAAGGATCACGTTCAGAATCAAATCGATCATACCCAACCAGTCGCTTGCCGCGATACGTGCTGTCGGG
>JAYTTR010000012.1:0-3171 GCA_043744935.1 Gemmatimonadaceae bacterium | reverse complement strand
CCGCCGCGCGTGACAACCAATTCGTAAAAACCGGGTTCGAGCGGCGCCAGCAACGTGTCGCTGTCGAGTGGGCGTGCCACATCTCCCGACTGGTCGCTCCCCACTTTAATCCACTGGTACGTGAAGCCGACGGGTGCACCATGTACCGTGAGTGGAAACGCCAACCGTTCGCCCGCGCGGACAAAGCGCATCATGACATCGCCACTTGCGCCACGTCCTTCGACGGACGCTTCAACAGTGGGCACACTCCCACTGGCGTTTGTCGCCGGTGATCCGGCCAGGAGCTCCGACGGCGGCTCGTAGAGTTCGACGGCTATAATAGCGGCGATGCCGCTGAGCACGAGTGCCACGCGACGGCGCATCAAAGATCGCCCCACCGCGCGCGGGTACCACGCACATCGATGTGCACAAAAGGTCCGTGCGCCGACGTGGCGCGATAGACGCCAACGCCACCGACGAGCTGCGGATTTTTCTGCTCGACGCGCTCTGCGGCCGCAGCAATCACGCGCGCATCGCGCGAGTCGACACGACCGTCGCCGTTCAGGTCACTCATCCAGTCACGCGCATTGTTCACGACGTACACGTCGGCCGCATCACCGTACTGATGTCGACTATCCTGCACCCGACCGCCCGTGCCAACACCTTCTGCATTGTACTGCGGAGTGCGAAAACCGGACATGATGCGCAGCCGGCTGACTGGAACACCGCTGCGTGTAAGCTCCGCAATCACGAGTTCCAATTTATCGACCAACGGTTCCCGCAGCACGAGATACTTTGGCCACACCTGTACTTGATGGTGCGGGAGGAAATCACGCAGACGAAAGTGCTCAGAGAC
Organism: Gemmatimonadaceae bacterium; assembly: GCA_043744935.1. Lineage (GTDB taxonomy): Bacteria > Gemmatimonadota > Gemmatimonadetes > Gemmatimonadales > Gemmatimonadaceae > Gemmatimonas. The sequence continues at coordinate 2,336 of JAYTTR010000012.1, read as the reverse complement.
GGCCGTGTTTTGATTCTCCGCCGTCACTTCGACAAATCCTTCCGGATTTGTGTAGGCCGCAGAACGCACAACGTGTCGCTCACCGGGGAAGAACCCGATGCGATACGCACCAATCCGTCCTTTCACCTTGTCAGTAAACGGTCGCATGGTGATGAAGTGAAATGAGGACCCCGCGTTTGCCGCAAACACACCGGCGCGGTGCGGCACGGAGTCACCAAACAACTCGCGCAACACCGCGATCCCGGCTGCCTTGGACGGCGACAGGATGCGCGCGCGCAACTTCTGACTCAAGCCTTTGAGCGAATCCAACAGCGACACTTCGCGGCGCGATAATATGATCGCGGGCGTGCGCGCGCTGGCTGTCGTTGCAGGCGCAAGCGCCAAACCCAGCACCGCTACCCCGGCGACAGCGAACAGTGATTTTATGAACTGCGATGGTGATAAAGTCTTCGTCACGGAGTCTCGTCGGGATGCAAGGTTGCTGCATCTATATGGACGATCAAGAACGAACCTCGAAATATAACGTTCGTTTGGGCGGGAACCGGTTAGTAGATGTAGACCGGCGTTCCGAGGGCCACCCGGTCGTACAGCACCGTAATATCTTCGTTCCGCAATCGTACGCATCCGTGGCTCACTGCCTGCCCCACGCTGTTCGGTTCGTTGGTTCCATGGAGCCCATAGCCGTCGCCCAGATACAGTCGATAATCGCCCAAGACGCCCATGTATTTACGCTGGGTGGTGCCGTACGGCGGGATCACAATTTTGCCGTCGACCACAATTTCACGACCCTCGGCGGCGCTGAGCGGGCGACTGGACCCGTCCTTCGACTTCCGAACGACATCGTTCCCTTCCACAGTCACCTCACCGCCGTCCTTGGTATGGATGGGCTCCCCGCGCACGAGCTGCACCGTGCTCATACCACGCTTTCGCGCTTGTTCGAGGTAGTGCCAATCGGGAGGCACCCAAGCGGGGGCAGAATCTCGACGCTGTACGACTAACCGACCGCGCGGCGTCTCGAAGTGATACACGCGGCTACTGCCAACAAAGGTGACCGTCTTTCCGCTTCCGGTGGCAACCGGCGCCGTAAAGAGGACGCTGTCGCCCTGCTTGTACCACAGCCGTCGTTCGGCGATAGACACTACAATGTACGGACCACCGGGCTTGGCCACGCGGGTCGTGTCGAGCTGCGCGCGCAGGGTGTCAGCCCCCGAAGTTGCTTCGCGACGGGCCTGGTCGAGTGCATCAAGATTGTCGTTGAACACGAGACGTGCGACGTCGCGGGCGAAACGGACGTGCAGCGTCTGCACAACCAGCCATATCGTGACACCAAGGACCGCGGCCACGAGCACAAGGAGAGCGCGATTTGTACGATGAGAAGACAGGGGATGGTTGTTCAAAAGAAGTAAACCTTCATGCCGCGCGTGAGGCTGCCGCGAATGGCGTTGAGGTCGGCCACGGGCACACGAATCGCGCCCGGCATTACGTAGCTACTGTCGGCAAGCGGTCCGCTGTTTGGTAAGCTGTACAAAAGCGTGCCTCCGGTCGTCACAATGGCGCCGGGCCCGGTCCACCCCGGCCCGCTCCGTTGCGATGGGATTGCAAGCCCACGGTCGGTCCACAGCCATGTGGGGAGTTCGAAGGTGTCAGTGGCGGAAAGGATGCGTTCGACAGTGCGTGTACCGCGTGGCACTGTGGCTTGCAGCGTGTCTGGGGCGAGCCCGACCCGACGTTCTGGGCCAATGTCGGCGTGGAACACGCGCAGCTGCGCGAGACCGCTTTCGAGCGTGACTGACGAAGAGTCGGTGTTGATCGCGAGATGAATGGCATCGTCGCCCGCGGCTTGTTGTCGCATCAATTGAAGCATCAGCCCTGATTGATCGGTTTCGGCGCTGAGAATCGCGTCGGCGCGTTTTGCTTCAAGGGTAGACATGCCTTTGCGCAGTCGCGCGGCTTCCTCCAAGTAGCGTTGTCGTTTCCAAAGCAGTACGCCGTCAAATGCAAGCGTCGCGGTGAGCAGTAGGGACAGGAGCAGGGTGCTCCGACTGATGCGCGTCACGGGGGTCTCCGTCGGAGCCATGCGTTCCGTTGGTGGCATGTTACGAGTAGGGCTAGATTCATCGATAGATTCACGGCGTTGAACGCAACGTAGTTCGTGCTCGCTCACTGTCCCACACCTGATTACGGATGACTGCACGCACGTTCGATCCTGTCGCGTTGATCATTTTGGACGGATGGGGATATCGCGAAGACCGGGACGCGAATGCGATTTTGCTCGCGAACACTCCACACTGGCGTCGCGTGTGGTCGCATCCATCACGCACGTTATTGATGGCGTC
>JAYTTR010000011.1:0-3176 GCA_043744935.1 Gemmatimonadaceae bacterium | reverse complement strand
TCGCCCGTCCACTGGTCCGCTGTCAACGCCGCTGACGCCCACGGCGATGGCGTTTCGCAGTCCTGGCATCGACTTCCTGAAGCCGTTTAACGCGCTTTCAATCGTGATCGAATTGCCGAAGAATCAGCTCCTGAGCAGCACCGACGCCGCCGCCAAGATTGGCGTGTGGGGCACGATCAGCCGTTGATGCGCACGACACTACTCAATCACACTTTCGGAGTCTCTACCATGCGTATTTCGCTTTCTCCGCGCGTTGCTTGCCTCGCGCTGTTACTCCCGCTCATCGCGGCCTGTTCGGACAAGAACAACAACACCGTCACGACGCCGACATTCACGCGCGTGTACAACCAGGTCGAACGGCTTGGCAATCCGCTCGTGAGCGAAGTCTTCTTTCAGAAGCGTGATCACGGGTTGCACAACTCCACGGCGCCTGCCACTGACGTTGCAAATGATTTTGGTGGCAAGATCAAGGCATTCACGAATCAGTTCAATCGTGGCGCGACGATCGCGAACACGCTGGCCGCCGTGCTCGTGCCCGACATGTTGCTCGTGTTTCCGAATCGTGCTGCGTCGACGTCGGGTTGGCTGAGTTGGGCGCTCGCGAACGGATACGGCGGGCGCAATTTGAGCGACGACGTGGTGGATGCTGGCCTCACGGCAATTTTCGGAAAACTGCTTGATCCTGCCGCAACCGTGCTGCCGGGTTTGACGTCCGACAACATCAGTACTAGCGTGCGCACATACTCGACGACGTTCCCGTACCTGGAAGCGGCGCGATAATGCAACGCCGGGCGATCGTCACTGTCGGAGTCGTTGCTGTTGCAGTGGCTGTTGGCGGCGCGGCAATCGCCCGCAACTCGTGGGTGTCGCGTCACGCGGCATCCGCGAGTGTTGTTGCCGTGAATGCACGTCGCGAACCCGGTTTTACTGATGCCGCCGATCGCGATACGCAAATCCGGGTGTGGAATCAAGCACTGGCAGCAGATCCAACGAGCGCTTTAGTCCTCGGCCATCTTGCGGCGTTGCACGCGCAACGCGCTCGTGAAGGCGGCACTTACGATGACTATCTGAAGGCCGAAGCCTACGCGCGTCGTTCAATGGCGAAGCGAACGAATCGCAATGCCTCGACGTCAGTGACGCTTGTTTCCGTCCTGCTCGCACAACATCGGTTTCTGGAAGCGCGCGACGAGGCCGTTTCGCTGGTGCAGCGTGAACCTGACATACCGCAGTATCGGTCACTACTGGGCGAGGTCGCGATGGAGTTGGGTGACTACGCAACCACGCAGACGATGTTTGATTCGGCGTGGAGTGAGCGTGGAAGCCTGGCCACAGCGCCTCGATTGGCGCGATGGATGGAGCTGAATGGGCATATCCGTGAAGCGCGACGCATGTTGGTCGCGGCGCGCGATGATGCGATGTCGCGTCTCGATGTTGCCACCGAAACGAAAGCGTGGTTCAACATGCGTGTAGGTGACCTCGAACTTCGCGCGGGTCATCTGCGTGCCGCTGAAGATGCGTATCGAGCCGGTGTAGCCATTGAGCCAGATGATCCACGATTGCAAGCGGCGATGGCGCGTTTGGCCGCAAGTCGCGGTGATCAGAAAGAGGTCATTCTCTGGGGAGAGCGTGCGATCGGTATGCAGCTTGATCCGGGTACCCTCGGCTTGGTGGGTGATGCGTACGCGGCGTTGGGTGATACGGCGAAGAGCTCCGAGTATTTTCATACGTTGGAAGTAGCAGTCACGGCGCAACCCGGCCCGTTTCATCGCGCGTGGAGTTTGTATCTCCTTGATCACGGGTTGCGCGTGCCCGAAGTACTGCGGAAGGCGCAACTTGAGTTGATTGATCGCAAGGATATTTACGGTTACGATTTGATGGCGTGGGCGTTGCACAAGTCGGGACGTGATGCAGAAGCCGTGTTGATGATGCGTCAAGCGCTCAAACTGAACACTCCTGATCCGCTTCTCGAACGTCACGCGGCAGCGATTGCAAAATCCACTGGGCAGCCGTTGACACTGAACGCGACTGACCGTACCGCGGAGAATTAAGACGTGTCGGAAATGTGGGCGTTTCTGCAGGTCGGATTTCACCACATCGTGGCGCTCGATGCGGCGGATCACATACTGTTTCTCTTCGCCCTCGCCGCCATCTATCGCGGTCGTGATTGGCGTGCGGCGATGTGGGTGATCAGCGCGTTTACCGTTGGGCATTCGATCACGCTGGCACTGGCCGTAACGGATATTTTGGTGCTCCCAACCAAACTGGTCGAGTTTCTCATTCCCGTCACGATCGTTGCGACCGGCATCGAGAATTTGGTATTGCGCGAGCGCGCGGCAGAGGGTCCGGGGGCGCGACATCGTCCAATCTTTGCGGGCGTGTTTGGCCTTGTGCACGGCGCGGGCTTCGCGGGATATCTCAAAAGCCTGTTTGTCGCGCAGATTGCGGTGCCGTTGCTTGGGTTCAACATTGGCATCGAGCTTGGGCAGATTGTCGTGCTGTGCGGCGCTGCCGTATGTTTTTGGATGGTGGATCGCGCGTTGCAGTTGGTGCCCGCTCGTGCTGGACGCCCGAGTGCCTTTCAGATGCGACTCGTTGGTGTATCCGCTGTGATCGCCGTTATCGCCACGGGTTGGGCGTGGGAGCGGTTTCCGCGATGACGCGATTTATTACGCGCACGGTGGCGCGATCCGTGCGACGGATCTTGCGTCGTGCCTTGGTTGGTGTCGCGGTGGCCGCGCGTATGGCGCAGGCGCATCCCATTCATACCACGCTGACTGTCATCACCCCTGATGCGAGTGGCGCGACGTTTAGCGTGCGTGCCTTTGCGGACGATTTTTCGAGCGTGGTTGCGCGGTATGTTGGGAAGAAACCACCGAAAGATTCGTCGGCGTTGGACGTAGACGTGACGCGATATGTTGGCGCGCATTTCACGGTCGCGAATGCTGCCGGCATGCCGATCGTGCTCCAGCCATGCGGCGTTCGGCGTGAAAAAGAACTGTACTGGATATGTTTTCGTGCGGCACTCCCAAACGGTGCGCGAGGCGCGAAAGTACGAAATCAGATGCTGACGGAGTCGCATTCGGATCAAGTCAATATTGTGCAGGTGGAAAATAAGGGCGCGCGAAAAACGATGCTCTTTACGAAGGGAAGTGCGCCGGCGGACATAGGGGTTAAGG
>JAYTTR010000010.1:0-3181 GCA_043744935.1 Gemmatimonadaceae bacterium | reverse complement strand
CCCGCGAACTGCGCGAAGACGCGCGCATGCAGCCAAGTGCGAGTGCGGTGCAGTGGTCGCACAGTCTCGTATCGTTTGCGTCGCGACTGCACTGGCACTGCCATTTTATTCAGAAGCTCGAAGACGAACCTCGTCTTGAGCATATGCATTACGCGTCGATTTTTGACGAGCTGCGCCCGCGTGAGCCTGACCTCGTGCGGCTGCAGGCGTGGCGCGATGGCCAGACAGGATACCCGCTGATCGACGCATGTATGCGCTCGCTCCGCGTAACGGGGTGGCTGACGTTCCGTATGCGCGCGATGGTGATGAGCTTTGCGAGTTATCACCTCTGGCTTGACTGGAGGCATTCAGGACTCGTGCTGGCGCGGTGGTTTACGGACTACGAGCCGGGCATTCACTGGACGCAATGTCAAATGCAGTCGGGCACAACGGGCATCAACACCATCCGCATTTACAATCCATACAAGCAGGCCGAAGAGCATGACGCCAACGGCGCGTTTGTACGACGCTGGGTGCCGGAGTTGTCGGCGCTGTCAAACTGCGATCTCATTCGGCCGGAATGCACGCCGCTCATGATGCAGCAGATGAGCGGCTGCGTGATCGGCCGCGACTATCCCGAACCCATCGTGCATCACGAAACGGCCTACGCTTTTGCACGTGAGCGGATGCACGCCATTCACCTCGCGGCGCGGCAGTCCGGAAGTGCTCGGCGTGTGTATGAGCGGCACGGATCACGAAAGACGCCGTTCGATGCACGGACGCGGTAGTGTAGCGATCACTTGTGTCGCTGTACGGCCGAGATATCTGCAGGGCCCGTGGTTCGCACTCGCGTTTGCTGGCTCGGCAGCGAGCGCAGGCGTCATTGGCCCAAGGCGATGGAAATCGTCTCACATCATATTGGCAGAGGGGGGTCGGCTTAACGCGCACAGACGCCACGGCCACACTCACAGATTACGTCGATGCGTCGCGTGGCCGTGGAGTCCGTTCGAAAGTCATTGCTTTCGTTTTAAAAAATGCTGCCCGCTCCTTGTCGCTCGCCACGACAATAAGGAAGAAGCGGCGAGCAGTCCGAAAACAAATATCCAAAGGTTCCGTGAAGCGTTCTGACCACCACGCACGCCATACACCGTCGAAAAAACTAGAACAATCGCGAACAGAGTCGCTTGCAAAAACCTTTTGGACTTCGAGAGACGCATGCGTTTCTCCATATTGAGATCAGGTGGTCAAAAGTAAATGATTGGCGAGAGGTCGATACAGAGAGGCCGCAACGAGTAGTTGAACGGAGCATCGACTCCCAATTGAAATCAAGAGCTGGTCAGGGTTCCGTAGACAACGTCCTACGTTGTTCCCGCCAGACCCGGTGCTGCCTGTCACGTCGGCTGACGCGCTCGTGATACAATGTTGTGTGGACCCTACGCTGGCGCTTCTACCGTAGGACTAGTAGGAAATCGAGGGACCACACTGCGCCAACCCGGCACTTCCTCGCATGGTCGCATCTTTAATTGCATCAAAACCGTAGAGCTCCAGTTGTGCGTCTGTAGAGTCCGTTCCAAATCGTAGCACTATTGCAAGCTTGTCGCTTGATTGAAAAAAGACGCGACCGGGCGGTAGCGCGAGCTGCGATTGAGGGCGTCCGTCGATCGCAAATAGTCGAAAGTTGCCAACCGACTTTGGTGATGAGTACCAAATGCTTCCATTGCTCGAAATTATCGGTTTGCGACTTTGGGAAAACTGCTCCGGAATTTCGCGATGCAATATGCTTGCGGCCTCTTGGCGTACGGCGGGTGAATGTACGCTGTTCGCAAGACTTGCTATGAGCTCGTTTCGTTGAGACGTTGAAAGTGTTCGTAGTTTAGGCGCAAAATTCGGCAGTTTAAAGAGTGTTTTGCCGAAGACATTGATGCCCCGAATTATCGAATCTTGAGTGAACACGGCGCCGCTGTCGCAAATGGAGATTTGCCTGACAAATGAGGCGGGGATTGGAATCATTCGTGTAACACCCTCGTCGTGGAAAACTAGGCGTTCTCGGGGCGGCAGAGCTACGACGACCTTTGGTGCCTCGTCACTCAAGCCGCTTACAATAAATACCGAATCTCGAACTACCGTTGGGCGTCGACTCTTGATGCTTGATTTGGAGGATTTCAGTGCGACGAGATTTCCGTTGGCAAACTGACCAACGATTCGTACGGAGTCGCTCGAATGCCAAGCGGTCAGCGTTTTCGAGGATCGAACTGTGCCTGATTCCGTCACGACGGTAAGTCGCTCGAGCAATGGATCCCACACTCCCAGGTCCGAGGGTTTTATCGGAAAAACATCCGAAACCGATTGAAACTGGTTTGGGCCGCTTCCCTCGCCGCCGATCACCGCAATCGCGCTTCCACTGGTGTTGAATAGGTAAAGGCGAAGGGATCGGGAATCGACGGCCGCAATTCTCTTCTCACCGAAGAAGGTGACCAGAGTGGGTTGCCCCGCCCAAGCGATTTCATTTTGAGGGATCAGAATCGTGTCTCGCGACGAGACGCGAGGCATCACCCAGTCTTGGCTCTCCACGACGGCGCGCTCTGAGCAGCCGACTAGTGCGACGAACATTACGATGGCGCTTAACACCGTTGATGCATTCGGCCTTCTCTTGAACCTTTGCCCACCGCATCTCATCGGCATTGATGTTGCGCGCCTCAACTCGGTTACTTGTCGTGGTTTGTGAGCCAACACTGCCACGGTTGTCGATTCACGGGAACCATAAACACCCGCGACATGTCGCCACTGCGGGGTTCGTGCTCGAGCGTGTAGTCGGGCCTAAGGGTGGTATGGAGTTGGGTGCGGAGATCGGTCATGCACACGCTCTCATGCGAGCACGCAGTCCGTCTGCGGAAAATCCGCTCCGATACAGAGCAGTGGCTCACCGGCCACGACAGAAACCGCGTACGACAGACAGTCGCCAAAGTTCAGCGCAGCCGCGTGACGTCCCTTGCCGTAGCGGAGCCATGCGTCCATCGCGACGCCGAAATGCGCCTCGGTGACATCCACCACGGCAATACCACTCTCCTGCAGCAGGCGGGCGAGCAATCCGCGGGCGTCATCGTTCAGCCGTGCCGACAACACGATCCCGGTTTCAAGCAGCGTCGGGGCACCGATTGCAAGCGACGGGGCGCTCCGCATCCGGCGCAAGAGGTCGTGCGCC
>JAYTTR010000009.1:0-3192 GCA_043744935.1 Gemmatimonadaceae bacterium | reverse complement strand
AGCGCGTCAACCGTGGCGGCACACCCGTACCGGCGCACTTCGCGAGTGCCGCGCTGGCACTGCTGTTCATTGTCACCAACACGCTTGACGGCGTGCTCGCCCTGCTGGCATTTCTTTTCGTGGCCAACTACGCCATGACGTTCTCAACACTCTTTGTGCTGCGTGTTCGCGAACCGCTGACACCCAGACCGTTTCGCGTGCCGTGGTATCCCGTCGTTCCGGCGCTTGCCGTCGCCGGGTCCGTTGCGTTCATGATTGCATCAGTCGTCAGTGACCGATCCAACAGCGTGCGTGCGCTCGCGTTGGTTGCGCTGTCCTGGCCAGTGTATCGCTTGATGCGATGGCGCGCTAAGAAAAACTAGCCGACGCGCCACCACGCGTGTCGCGTCACGGAACTGTTTTCATATACGCTGGACGGCGCAAACAAATTATAGCTTCACGACCAACATGTTTTTCGACGCCCTCGCACAATACGATCCGCGTGCGCATCAGTTGAATGCGAACCTGCGGTTCAATCACATCCATCACCCACTGAGCGACTTGTTCATCGTGTTGAACGAGCAGAAAATCACGATGCCGGACGCCCCTGTCTCGGGGTTTGGGGTGATCGTGAAATACACGCAGATGTTCGCGTTTTAGAAGGGCGCTGGGCGAGTCGCCGGCGTGTCTTTCTCTTTGATCATGAACCCAAGATCTTGCATTGCCGGCTGCGACAGCCCGATGAGTAGCAAAACCGTCACGCACAGGGTGCACATCACGCGCACGGTGCTAGCTCCAATATGTGGTGTGCTCGTGCAATGCGACTATCGAACGTTGAACATGTAGTCGTTGAGGTATTGAATCGTGTCCTCTTGCTCGCGCACACGGTGTGCAAGCAGATCGCCGATGCTCACGAGTCCCAGCAGCTCCGTACCGTCGACCACGGGCAAATGACGGATGCGATGGCGCGTCATGATGGCGCCACACTCGCTCACGGTGGTTTCGGGAATACACGTGATCATGGACGTCGTCATTACTTCCGACACCAATGTCGTTGACGGATTGCGTTCGGCGGCAACCACTCGGCGCAACGTATCGCGCTCGGTGAAGATGCCAACGAGCGTTGTTCCGTCCATGACCAGCACGGCGCCAAACCCGCCGTCGCCCATGATGTGAGCAGCGTCTAAGACCGTGGCTGTTGGTGCAACAGAGACGACGGCCGAGCCTTTTTGAGCGAGTAATGCGCGCGCGGTTTTCACAGGCACCTTTTCGTGAAGGTTGCGATCTTGCTTGAAAAACAACGCGTTCAGGGCGGCGTGCGCAATACGTGGGAGCGCCAAGTTTATCGTTTTACTTGTCGCTGATCCTGAACGTTGGCGTAAAAATCAAGAAATCAGTACCATCTGAGAATGACACCCACATGCGCAGTGTAGTTCAAATTCGTAGACGGCGCATTGACGTGCGTTGGGTCGCTGACTTTCCAGATTGACGCATCCATGAGAAAGAGACGCGTGGGTTGGTGGTAAACATTGTATTGTTTTGCGGACAGGGACTTTCATCGCTGATCGGGCCGTTTGCGAGAAAGCCGAGCGCGACTGCGGCGAGAATGCCAACGTTGGCGATGGTTCATTGCGGCCACTTGAACAGCGAGACTGCCGTTGCGTAAAGCAACGCAGTGGCAACGAGCCATGGTGCGCCCACTGGCCTGCTGATGCCTAGTGTGAATTGTGGGATTGCGGCCAACCTCCACGCCTTCGCGGTACCCATGAGGCGGATGAATCCGTACGCAAGAAGAAAAATTGCAAAGAGAATATTTGATGGACGTATTGTAATAATGGGTGCAATCATCGTGCGTTGGAGCGACATGCGGGTGCATCTATTTCAGTGCGACGCTGCACCCCGCGCGAAACGCGCGAGGTGCAGCCGGTGCCTACGGCTTCCTGTTCTTGCCGCGACGCCAGGCAACGAAAGCGAGTGCGGCAAGGCCACCGCCCATCAGCGCCATGCTTGCCGGTTCGGGTACAACCTGTCTTGGGAGGCCCGCCCATGCTGGAGCAGCAGAAACTGCGAGCAAACTCGCCACGGCCAAAACTGTGCGCATGAGATACTCCATGAAAACGTTAACCAATCGAGAAAGCGTGCTCTGTACTGTTACAACGCGCTTGGGAAGTCCGCAAGCGTCACGCTCTTGGCCCCGCCTCAGCCCGGTTGCTGCAATCAGCGTTTCATGAGTGGGTTTGCATCGAAGAAGCCCGTCGGCACAAGCTTGAATCCGGCAACATGGACTGGCATCACCGGCCAGTCTTCAGGTCGCGGCAGGTGCGTGATCCCCATGACGTACCAGAGCACCACATCCGTGTCCGCAACTGATGCGTTACGACCTGTGAAGCTCGGCAGCCCGTCGCCACCACGACTCTGATTGGGATAGTCGCCCGCTGCATACAGTTCGTGCTCGCGATACGCAGTTACCCAAAGCTGCGCGTTGAGAAATCCCACGCGTTTTCTGATCCACGATGTGCTGTCAGAAAGCGGGCGCGCGTTCTCCGCGGGAACGAGACTTAGTCCGACGCGGCCACCGGTCGCGTTGCGCACATTGATGTTCTCTACCATCCATCGTCGTGCCATCTCACCGGACGTAAAACGCTGCGCTTGCCGTTCCGTCGCCAGGATCGTGCGTGCAGCGGTCATCCCGTTGTGCGGATCCGGTGCGGTCTGTGCTGACACGGTGTGTCCATCCACTTCCACAACGCGTTGGTGTGTTGCGCCATCGACATCGGTGTCAAGACGAAACGCGAAGAAGTGTTGATGGTACGGCGCGACGAGTTGGTCGGTAATCCGTTGACCATACATATCGTCCGTCGACGAGGTATTAACGCTTGCAGCCGGTGTCGGCGTCGTTGCACCCTTGACTGACATGATGCCGGTGAGCGTTGTCCGCTGTTCGATAGTCCCATCCTCATGCAAAATCCAGGCAAATCCATATTCGTAGTTGCCGAGCGAGGCGATCCATTCAATGACCAACTCGCGCGCTCTGCGGCCAAGATCGAGATGGCGCCACGCGAGGCCGCCGTCACGTTCGTACACCGCGATCGCGCGGGGATGTTCGACCGGAATGCCTTGCTCGTTGGCGATGATCGCCGAGCGAAAATGTGCTCCCTTTGGAACGTCGACGCCCTCGCGTAGCGGATAGACGAATTGTCCCAGTCCGAGTTC
>JAYTTR010000008.1:0-3205 GCA_043744935.1 Gemmatimonadaceae bacterium | reverse complement strand
AGCATAATTCGACCGGCAAAAGTTGACGATCAGGGTTTCCAGTCTGCCATGAACAGATTCGTTTCGCCGGGTTTTGCGTCGAACCGATTGGACGCCCAGATCAAGTGCTTCCCATCGGGACTGAACATCGGAAATCCGTCGAACTCGGGATTCGTGGTCACCTGTTCGAGCTTGGTGCCGTCGATGTTCACGAGATACAAATCAAAGTTCCGACTCTTTGGATTCTTGTGGTTCGAAGAGAAGATGATGCGCGTCCCGTCTGGCGTCCACGATGGGCCAAAATTCGCGCCGCCGAGATTGGTAATCTGTGTCTGGTTTGATCCGTCGGCGTTCATGACATACAACTCCATGCGATTGGGCCGAATCATGTGTTGCTTGAGCAAACTTTGATACAACGCGAGAGAATCCGGATTGGTCGGATGCCACGCACGGTACGCGATTTTTGTCCCGTCGGGCGACCACCACGCACCGCCATCGTAGCCCGGCGTGTTGGTCAGTTGCTTCACGTCCGTGCCATCAACATTCATGGTGTAGATGTCGAGATCGCCGCCTTTCAGTGAGGTAAACACGATGCGTTTGCCATTGGGCGACAGCACGCCTTCTGCGGTGTACGTGCCGTAGTTGGTCAGGCGACGCAAGTCCTTGCCGTCACGACCTACCGTGTAAATGTCAAATGGGTCAATCCCCCATACATAACCCTTCGACGGGTCGGGCTTGACTGGGCACGCGCTATCGGCCGCGTGGGTTGACGCAAAGAACAGACGATTGCTTCCGGGAAGGAACCAACCGCAGGTTGTTTTGCCACCCACGGACACTTTGGTGAGTCCCTGGCCATCGGCACGCATTACGTATTGCTGATCACAACTGTGTCCATCGCGCGTGGACTGAAACGTGATCCACTTCCCATCGGCGCTGAAGTATGCCTCGGCATTTTCACCGCCGTTGGTCAACTGGCGGATGTTTGCGAGGTGCGTTTCGCCCGGCTCAGACGCTATAGGTATCGGTGATGTGCTGGCCGGGCTGCGAGCACGGCCGGCAGCGGCTGGGTGAGTGCATGCTTGCACTGCGACAAACACGAGCGGGCTCGCCGCGACGAGCGACGTGAAAGAACGGCGCACTTCAAATCGGTTGAAAAGAGACATGGGTTAACCGTAGGCGCGCCCGCAAAAACGGGCAATCCGGACGATTACGCAGTCGTCCGGATTGCCCGTTCCAATTTGACTATATGCCCTACTTGGACGACGCTCCGTTCTTCGCCATGCGGGGCTTACCGACTGGCAGCAATGCCGCCGCCGCGTAAACGTCTTTCTGCGTCGTACTCTTGTGCAGCAATTCGACCGCTTTAAGGAGCTGGTTGTCGTCCTTGATATTGTGACGTTTCACCAAGCTATCGCCGAAGGCTGTGCGCGCCACGAAGGTTTCGACATTGCGGTCGACATAACCAACACCGGCGTCATAGGTGGCGCGATCCAGCTTCACGCCCTTGGCAGCCAACCGGTTGTAAATGTCGTTACGCCATTCGTTGGTCACGACAAAGTCTGACTTCACTTTGCCCTTCTGCGATTCAGCAAACTCACCCAACACATCAGCGAACTGCTGCGACTTTGGTACGATCTCGCGACCAAGCTTGAGCTCTACGGTGGTGAGTGTGTCCGGCTGGACATAGACGTCGGGCGTAATTGCACCACCGCCGTAAAGCGTCCGTCCACTCACGAGCGACTTGTATGTGGGCTTGGCCTTGCGCATGGAGTCGGTTTCCATCGAGTCCGGAATCACTTCGAGGAACTGACCATCCGCGTTGAACTTGCGCTCTTTCTGAATGGAGCGACCGGACGGAGTATACCACTTGCCCGTCGTGATCTTGAGCGCATATCCCCCGTCGAGATTGTACACGCTTTGCACGAGTCCTTTGCCATACGACGTGGTTCCAAGCACCAACGCGCGATCGTAATCCTGCAGGGCGCCAGCGACAATTTCAGATGCGGACGCCGAGTAATTGTCAACGAGAACGACGAGTGGAATGTCTGGCGCGAGTGGTTCAACGCTTGCGGTAAACTTCTGGAATTCCGCGCGTCCACGAACGCTCAACAATTCCTTGCCTTTCGGCAAGAATAAATTTGACATCGAGAAGGCTTCGTCAAGGATGCCACCCGGATTGTTGCGTAGATCGATGACGATACCCTTCGCGCCTCTTGCTTTGAAATCTCTGACTGATTGCGCGACGTCGTGCGTGGTTTGCTCGCTAAAACGTTCGAGCAAAATGTACCCGACGCGATCATCGATCATGATTGAGTAACGCACGGCGGGTACGTGAATTTCCGCGCGCTTGAAGTCGAGCTTGATGGGTTGTTGGACACCCGCCCGCGCAAACGTGACGGAGACGCCCGTGCCAACGGGGCCGAGCAATTTATTCTGCGCTTGAATGTTGGTGTAATTGCGCGCGTTGAACGTGTCGATGGTGACGATTTTATCGCCGACCTGCACGCCACGTGATTCAGCTGGCGAACCAGCGAAGACTTTTTGGATAGTGACGTACCCGCCAACGGGCAAGATTTCCATGCCGATGCCCGCGTAGCGTCCGCTGGTGGAGCGTGAAAACTCTTCCATCTGCTTTGGCGAAAAGAGCTCGGTGTACGGGTCCTGTAGTTCTTTCACGAGCCCACGCGCCGCCTTCTCGTACAACACCTGCGCGTCGAGCGTGTCGACGTAACGCAGTGCGACGAAGGTGAGCACTTGGTCGAGGAGTTGAGCGCCACCTCTTGTGGTGCGCGTCTGCAGGGCGAAGCCGCCCGCGAGCACGGGAAGCGACACCAGGCAAACAAGGGCGATTTTACGGGAGCGGGTCATGCGGCTTCTCGCGATGGAGGGAGCAAAAAAATGCGACACGAGCACACAGCGCAGATCAACAGCGATTCACCAACGACTCTCACCTCGTACGCGGCGCTCGGAGTGGGGTTCCGTACGGATACCGTTCTGAGGTCGTCGTGGCTGCTCACACCTCGTCGCGGGGACGAGATCCTAACACGTAGTCCACCTGCCACACCCGGTCGTACTGTCGAATGCCGATGTCGCGCACCAGTCCGGCACTCAGCAACATCTCGTGCGCTGGTTGAAGGACGCGCTGGAGGTGTGATGGATAACGTTGCGTCAGGGGAAGTTGTTCGGCCAGACGTTCCAACGGTACTCGCCACGAGAGTCGCCCATC
>JAYTTR010000007.1:0-12595 GCA_043744935.1 Gemmatimonadaceae bacterium | reverse complement strand
GTGACTTCACTCTGTGGTACGCCGTGGGCGATTGACTTTCGCGGAGCCATCGTCGTTCTCGAAGACATCAACGAAGCGACCTATCGCATCGATCGTATGTTGACGCAATTGCGACTGAGCGGTGCGCTCGATGAGTGTGTAGCGCTGGTTGTTGGGCAGTGTACGGGATGTGTCGAAGAGGCTGATGACGGTTTCCGGACGCTTGAGGCGGTGGTGCGCGAGTGCGCCGAATGGGTGGGTGTGCCGTGCGTGATTGGTGCGCCGTTTGGACATATGGCGAACCAATGGACGTTACCCCTTGGTGCATTGGCTACGCTTCATACAACCCAAAAAACACTTACTGTGCATCGCGCATGAGTCGGGTTCGCCATCACCCAACATTTCTTTCCAGTTTTTCAACGTATTCCGACTACTCCAGGGCACTATGAAAACCGCACAGCAGCTGATCGCCGAGGCGAAATCGATGGTCAGCGAAGTGACCGCGCGCGAAGTGCAGGATCGTATTGCGCGCGGCGACGCTTTGGTGCTCATCGATATTCGTGAGCAGCAGGAATGGAATTTAGGTCACGCAGCGCCCGCCATTTACCTCGGTCGTGGCGTACTCGAAAGCCAGATCGAAGCGCGCGTGCCACGTGACGCGCATGTGGTGTTGCTTTGCGCCAGCGGGAATCGCTCGGCGTTGGCTGCGCGCACGCTGCAGGAAATGGGATATGCGGACGTCGCGTCGATGGCTGGTGGTTTTCGCGATTGGGTTGCCACAGGCGGCGAGGTGGCGGACTGAACGCCGACGCTCTTGATGCGCGCGCAGCGTCGGTGGTGCGCACGCTCACACATCCGCGCGTCGCCGCACTCGCCGCTCGGCTGCGTCAGCATGTGCCGCGCGCAGTGGTAGCAACGGCGCACTCTAGACTCGCTGCAGTAGCGGCGGTGCTGCGAGTGGTCAGCGAACCCGAGCTGTTGTTTATCAAGCGCGCCGATGCGGCACATGATCCGTGGAGCGGCCATGTGGCGTTTCCTGGCGGACGCATGGAGACGCACGATGCGTCGCTCGAAGCGACCGCGATTCGCGAGACATTCGAAGAATTGGCGCTTGATCTCACGCAGGGACGAATGCTTGGACAGTTGGATGATCTTGCGCCCCGGTCGCGCTCATTGCCGCCAATCATTGTCCGTCCGTTTGTTGCCGTCGTTGCGCCCGACGTCACCTTTGTCGCGAGTCGTGAAGTCGCATCCATGTTTTGGGTGCCGTTGTCGCAATTGCAACACCAGGAGGCGAAGACGGAACACGTCATGCAGGTGAACGGCGTGACGGCACGCTTTCCAGCGTACCGCATTGATGCGCACATTGTGTGGGGCTTGACCGAACGTATCGTGCGCCAGCTGTTGTCGTTACTCGAACTTTGATATCGTGGAGAGACTCGTGGGACATACGCTTGCAATGACATCGTCATCAGCTCGACAACTCGCTCGCTGTGTTGTGGCGTGTGTGCTCGCGACCACTGCCTGCGGTCAGCGCGTGAGTCGCAGTCCACTCGCCGCTCCCATGTCCAGCAAGCGAGTGGAGAGTGACCGCGGCGTTGTTGCAGCGTCCCAGATCGATGCAGCAGCGGCCGGTGCTGAAATCCTTCGGCTTGGCGGCAACGCCGTCGACGCCGCTGTGGCCACAGCCTTCGCGCTGAGTGTCGTCGATATCTCGCAAACAGGATTGGGCGGTGGGGGGGCGTTGATGTTTTACAACGCAAAGACCCATCGCGCGGAACATCTCCTGTTCTATCCGCGCTCCGGCGAAGATCCGGCGTGGACGCGCGCGTCGAACGATGCGACGCTGGGCGCGCGCGGTCGCGCTGCGGCAACACCGGGAATGGTGGCCGGCCTGCTCGAAGCGCTCGCGAAGTTTGGAACCATGACCCGTGCGCAGGTCATGGCACCGGCAATTCGTTTAGCCCGCGATGGTTTTATCGTCTCGCCATTGCTTTCGCGTACGATTACGTCGTCGAAGGCGAAGCTCAGCGCCGACGCGTTGGCGGCTGCGCGGTTCATGCCGAACGGTGAACCGTTGCGTCCCGGCGAACGCCTCGTCCAGCCCGAACTTGCGGCAACGCTCACGCGCATCGCGGATGAGGGAAAGAGCGCGTTTTACAGCGGTGCCATCGCCGAGCATTTGACCGCGAAAGTAAAGTCGCTCAGCGGGCTTGTAACAGCGCGCGATATGGCGGAGTACCCGGTGGCGATGGAACGACCGTTGTGCGCGATGTGGCGTGGGTACACCGTGCTGAGCGCGCCACCACCTATGGGTGGTGCATCGGTGGTTGAGATGCTGCACATGACAGATGTTGCGGGCATCGCCGACGCGGGTGGTCTGACGGATAAACCCGACGCCGTCGTCAAACTCGCCGACATTCAGCGACTCGGCCAGGCCGATGGCGGCACATGGCGTGGCGATCCGTTCGCGCAGAGTGTGCCAGCGCGCGGTGCCTCCAGTTTCGCTTTCGCGAAGCAGCGCGCGGGGCTCGTGTCTGGTGCGTTTCCCGACACGGTCGTGGCCGGTGATCCAACAACATTTGATCGAGCGGTGCCCTCTGGTGACTGCGTGGCACACGATCCATATCCAACTGCGCTTCCTTCCGCCGCAAAGAGTAACGACGATGCGCGCACCAATGCGTCTGCACGCGACGAATCCGCAGAAGGCACGAGCTACACGTCGCACCTGGCCATTGTTGATGGCCGGGGTAACGCCGTCTCCGCAACGACGACGGTGGGCGTGCTCTTCGGGTCCGGCGTGTACACCGATGGATTCTTTTTGAATTCCGCGGGCAGCAATTTTGACGCGCGCACGCGCGGCATCAATCGCTACGCGAATTCGACGATGTCGCCGACAATCGTCCTGGATCACGGCGTCGTCCGACTCGTGGTGGGCGCCGCAGGCTCGCAGTACATCCAACCGGCCATCGTGCAAGTCACGTTGCGCATGTTGGCGTTTGGCGAAGATCCGTTCGTCGCTGTAGCGGCGCCACGGATTCATGCGAGCGCGCCGCTCCGTGATGTGGAGGTCGAGCCGGGCTTTGCGCCATCGGTTTATCAGGCGCTGGTGGCGCGCGGGTATCGTCCGCTCAGTCGTGCGGCCGATCTCGCTTTTGGAGGCGTACACGCGGTGTTCGTGCGCAAGGATGGGCGTCGGATTGGCGTGGCGGATCCGCGCCGGGATGGAGCGGCTGTTAGGGACTAGGGATCAGGGGTGAGGGATTAGGGATTTGCAGGCTTGTGTCATAAATTAGCCAAGGCTAATTTAGAAATATGGCAATGCTGAACCCCCCGCCCCCCGACGCCGGATGGCGCCGCGCGCGACTCGCTCCATCACTCGCCGAGGTGCATCGCTCCGTTGAGGTGTCCGGCGCAACGTGGTTCCGGAAACTCATCGCGTTTGCCGGACCCGGATACCTCGTCGCTGTTGGCTACATGGATCCAGGCAACTGGGCCACCGACCTCGCGGGCGGATCGCGTTTTGGCTACACGCTGCTCTCGGTCATTCTGCTGTCGAATCTGATGGCAGTGCTCCTGCAGGGACTCGCGTCAAAGCTGGGCATTGTGACTGGACGCGACCTCGCGCAGGCCTGTCGCGATCACTACTCACCGCGCGTTGCCTTGTTCCTGTGGGTGATGTGCGAAATCGCGATCGCCGCATGCGATTTGGCCGAGGTGATCGGGTCGGCCATCGGTCTCAATCTACTTTTTGGAATTCCCATTCCCTGGGGTATCGCGCTGACGGCGTTCGATGTGTTGATCGTGCTCTATTTGCAGAACAAAGGGTTTCGTGTTCTGGAAGCGCTAGTGATTACTCTCGTCGCTGTCGTTGGCGGATGCTTCCTGTTTGAACTCATCATCTCGCGCCCCGAATTGCGCGCGGTGGCCCGCGGATTCGTGCCAACATTTGACGTCATTTCAGATCCTGAAAAACTCTACATCGCCATTGGTATTCTCGGCGCGACGGTCATGCCGCACAACTTGTACCTGCATTCGTCCATTGTACAAACTCGAAAGTACGCCGAGAATCGGGAGGGCAAACGTGAAGCCGTTCGCTTTGCGTTTATCGATTCGACCATCGCGCTTACCTTTGCGCTCTTTATTAACGCCGCCATTCTCATTGTCGCAGCCGCAACGTTCCACACAACGGGACACACGGGCGTGGCGGAAATTCAAGATGCACATAAGTTACTGACGCCGTTGCTTGGTGTGAGCGGTGCAAGCGCCGTGTTTGCGATTGCGCTGCTGGCGTCGGGACAGAATTCGACGCTCACGGGAACGCTTGCCGGACAAATTGTCATGGAAGGTTTTCTCGAAATTCGCATTCGGCCGTGGCTCCGTCGTCTTCTCACACGCGCCATCGCTATCGTACCAGCAGCATTTGTGGCAATCTTGTATGGCGCCAGCGGCACCGCGAAACTGTTGGTGTTCAGCCAGGTGATCCTGTCGTTGCAGTTGTCGTTTGCTGTGTTTCCACTCGTACGTTTCACCTCCGACCGCGCCAAGATGGGAGAGTTCGTCAATTCGACCGGACTGCGTGTCGCGGCATATGCCGTCGCGTTCATCATCGCGACACTCAACGGCTGGCTGCTGGTGCAGACGGTTCGCGGGTGGATCGCCTGATGTACGCGCGCATTCTCATTCCGCTCGAACACGCCGCATCCGATCAACATATTCTGTCTCATGTGCGGGAGCTCGCGCGGTTGTGTCATTCGTCGCTGGTCCTCGTTCACGTTGCAGACGGATTTGCTGCGCGAAACATCCATTCACTGTCACTGCGCGAATCCGAAGAAATCCATCAGGATCGCGCCTATCTTGAAACCCGTTGTGCCGCGTTGCGCGACGACGGATTTGAAGCGGACTCGATACTGGCTGCAGGCGATCCAGCCACAGAAATCGTGGCGACTGCGACGAGGGAATCGTGTGACCTCATTGCGATGGCGGTGCACGGTCACCGCGGTATCCAGGATGTCATTTACGGATCAACGGCCAACGCCGTGCGACATAATTCTATGGTGCCGGTTCTCATGGTGCGAATCCCGCAACGATCATGATGTCACGTAAAGACGCCGAGGCGCGTCTCGCACTCACCGAACCGGTCGAAGACTATCTCAAAGCCATCTACGAGCTCGAGACGCGTCACGGTGTAGCCGCCACCAGCGACGTCGCAACGGCACTCGCGGTTGCACCGGCTTCCGTTACTGGGATGATTCGTCGGCTTGCACTGCACGGATATCTCGACCACGTGCCCTATCGCGGCGTGCAACTCACCGACGATGGTCGTCGCGCGGCACTGCGTACCATCCGACGCCACCGCATTCTCGAAAGCTATCTCACCAGCATTCTTGGCTATCCGTGGGACCGCGTGCACGATGAAGCAGAGCGATTGGAACATGCCGCGTCGGATGAACTGATTGAGCGGTTGGCGGTGGCGCTTGGACATCCCACGCAAGATCCGCACGGCGCGCCCATTCCAACAGCCGATGGCACGGTAGACGAACGTCCGCATCGTACGTTGGCCGACTTAGCCGTTGGTGAGCGCGCGCGAATGGTCCAGGTGAGCGACAAAAATCCGCAGTTGTTGCGCTATCTCACGGAGATCGCACTGCAGCCCGGTACCGAAGTGACGATGATGGCGAAGGCGCCCTTTGGCGGACCACTGAGCGTGCGAATTGGCACTGTCGACGCGATGCTTGGTCCGAGCTTGGCCGAACAGGTGCGTGTTGAACCAGTCACCATCGTTCGCGCGGTGTCGCCTCGCGCGCGGAAGTCCACGGCCAGCTAAGCGCGTGCCTCGCGTTGGAGCACGCGGAACAGACCGCCGCGCGCGCGCGTTGCTGAGCATCATGGCGAGTCTTCTCAAGCAGCAAACCCGCGCGCGCGTCTCGGAGTTGCTGCGAATTGGTGTATTCTTGCTGGCCGTATCACACGCGGCCTTTGCACAACGAGTGGATGCCGCGCGCGTAAATCCTCCGCTATCGCCGACGTTCGGACGACAGCCGCCGTTAGTCCGCGGTATTGCCATTGACGCCCGCATGGCAACCGACCTCGCATTGCACGTTGGTAGTCGCGTACAACTCTCGGCGATTCCCGGTGCGCGAGGCGACAGCGTGCGCGTGGATGCCATTGTGCAACGACGTGCAGACCCCGCAGAGGTGGCGCGACAGGACTATCGCGTGCGATTGCATCTGGATCATCTGCAAACGCTCACCGCGGCGGACGATCGCGTCGATCGTTTCGCCGTGGGCGTGCGACAAGGAAAAAACGCGACGCAAACAGACTCCGCAGTGACCCGCATCAATGAAGTTGCGTTTGGATTTCGCGCGCATCGCTCGCGGGACGTTGCAGTCGGGAGCTCACGCACCTTTCGCGTCGTCGAACGTTTCCATCGCGCGATTGGTATCATCACCGTCGTTGCCAGCGCCGTGTTCCTGCTGTGCTTACTTCTGCTCACCGTCGAAGAACGTCGGCGTGACATTGCGGCGTTGCGACTCATGGGTATTTCGCGCGCGACTGTCGTACAATCGGTCGTGATCGAAGCCGCATTTGTTGCGCTCATCGGCGGCGCAATGGGCGCCGTGATTGGATGGATCGCGTCACTGCTGGTGAATGCACACTATCAGGCGGTGTATCGCACACCATTGCGCTTTGCCCTCGTTACGCCGGATATCCTGGCGTTTGCAACCGTGCTCTCGCTGGCCTTGGGCGTTGGCGCGGGCGCACTCGCTGCATGGCGTCTTGTGCGCACTCCACCACTCGCTCTTCTGGGCCGCTAATGCGTATGGACGACACGTGCGTGTAACGATGGCGTTTGCAACACTGCGTCGTCATCCGGCGCGAACTGTCTTGGCAATCATCGGCATCGCCGTCGCTTCTGCGTTGTTGCTCGATATGGTGATGCTCGCGACGGGCATGAGCGACTCGTTTCGATCACTCCTGCTCGCGCGTGGCTATCAATTGCGCGTCGCACCAAAAGGCACGCTGCCGTTCGATAGCGAAGCAACCATCGACGGTGCCAACGCCATTGTCGCCGCCCTCCGCGCGTCACCAGACATACAAGCCGTGAGCCCAATTCTGGGTGCAACGCTTGCGCTCCCCGAGAGTCGCATTCCGTCGACATTCGCACTCGGTATCGAGCCCGTTGTGCAAGGCGACTACGCGCTGGAATCGGGAACCGACGTTGTCGCGGCAAGTAACGCGTTCGCTCATATCGTGGTCAGTCGCACCTTCCTCACTCGCAGCGGTCACGCGATCGGCGACACGATCACGCTGGCGGCCGGTATCGACGCGCAGTTGCGCACGGCCGCTCGCATGCGACGCGTCGTCCTGTCCGGCGTTGGTCGATTTTTCTACATTCCAAACGAAACGCCTGTGATCGCGCTTCCGCTCACCGTACTGCGCCCGATGCTGGGTGCAGGATTCACGGATCGTATGTCAATGGCCATGGCCCAGGTGAGGCAAAACGATTCGGCACACGTCGAGCGCACGCGTGCGTGGATCGCGACGACGCAACCACGCATCACGGCGATCTCGACGGACAGCGCCATCCGACAAGTCGAAGAACGACTCTCCTATTTTCGGCAACTGGCCTTCGTACTCGGCGCCATCAGTCTGGCGATTGGATTCTTGTTGGTGGCAACGCTGATCACGCTGTCGGTGAACGAGCGTCGTGGAGAAATTGCGGTCATGCGCGCCATCGGCACGCAGAAGCGCGGTGTGTTACAACAAGTGCTGTTGGAAGGACTGATGTTGAGTGGCGCTGGCATTGTGGTGGGACTCGCCCTCGGCATCGTCACGGCGCAATGGTTGAATACCATCTTGCGTGATTTCCCGGGATTGCCTGCATCGTTTGATTTTTTTGTGTGGAGTGCACGCGCTGCGTGGCGATCACTCGCGCTATTGTTGGTGGCCGGATGCTTCGCTGGTCTTCTTCCAGCATGGCGCGCGGCCTCGCTTCCAGTGGCGCGTGCGTTGCGCGATGAGGCCGTGGGATGAGCGATATCGTGTTGCGTTGCGACAATGTCGTGCGCACCTATCCGATGGGCGAAGCCACCGTCACTGCCTTGCGTGGCGTGTCGTTGGAAATTGCGCGGGGCGAATTTGCCGCGATTACCGGTGCTTCCGGTTGCGGCAAAAGCACGTTGCTCCAACTATTGGGAGTCATTGATGTACCAACCTCTGGGACGGTAACCGTCGACGATCGAGACACGTCGACGCTGTCCGATCGAGAGGCCACCGACTTTCGTCTGCGACACGTTGGCTTTGTGTTTCAGCGTTTTTACCTTATGCCGACGCTGTCTGCCGCTGAAAACGTCGAACTGCCAATGTCCGAAGCTGGTGTCGACCGCATCACACGCCGCGCGCGCGCGAAAGAACTACTCGGCTACGTTGGTCTCGGCGATCGCTTGTCGCATCGACCAACGCAGTTATCCGGCGGTGAACAACAGCGTGTCGCCATTGCGCGCGCGTTAGCAAATGCTCCGTCGTTGCTCCTCGCGGACGAGCCCACCGGCGAACTTGATGCCGAGACTGGCGCGAGCTTGCTCGAACTGTTCGGCAAGTTGAATGCGGATGGTACGACGTTGGTGTTTGTCACGCACGACGCGGTCGTGGCGAACAGCGCGCGTCGCGTGATACGACTGCGTGACGGACGCATCGCGTGACTCTGTCGCAAATCGTGTGGTCGCGACTGACGTTGTCGCGCACGCTCGCATGGCGGAGTATTGCCTATCGTCCGTGGCGATCATTGCTTTTGTGCGCAGGCTTCGGGTTGGGTGTGGGCGTCATGATTGTGTTGCTCGCCGTAGGAGAGGCAATGGTTGCGCAGGCGAGTCAAGAGCGGCTTGTTGGCGGCGGCGAAGTGACGGTGTTACCCGAAGGTATCGACGTGGAGGTCATGACCACCGGCGGATTGGGGGGACTCTTTTTCTCGGTACCCAACGCGCGATTTGTTTATCGACAAGTGCTGTCGGCGCCGCGTTTTGCCGATGTCATCGCGACGGTCGCGCCGCAGATCGAAGGGAAATTATTGTACCTCACGACGGCGGATGGCGCGCAACATCCGGTGCGCGCGAGCGGCGAGTTGCCGTCCGCGACGCGTGTGCTTGGCGCACTGCCAGACGTCGTTGAGGGCGCGTGGAATGATGATGACGGCGACCGGCGATGGAGCGCGCCGCGCGCGGCCGAGCTGCGTCATGATATTGACCACTTTCATACGCCGCCGCTGGAATTGGCGCATCGCGAAACGTGGGGCGAGTGGCACTACTTCAATGTGTTGTCGCCGGACGCGGCAAAATGGGCATTCATCTCATTCATTGTGGCGGGTGATGTGACAGACAGCGCGTGGGGTGGCCAACTGTTGGTCACGTTACACGAACGCGGACGTGCGCCGCGCCGATTCAGTGCAACGGTGCCAAAATCGCAGGTGCAATTCTCGACGCGTGATGCGGACGTAACCGTCGGCGACGGCACGGTGCGCGTGCAAGCGGACGGGCGCTATGTGGTGCATGCTCGCGTCCGCGAAGAAGGTACTGGTGTGCCGCTCGAAGTAAATCTCGTGGTGTCACCGGTGGCTCGTGTCGATTTCCCCGGCGCTACGTTGGTGAGTGGGGATTTTGCGTCCGGGTATGCGGTGCCCGCGCTTCGCGCCAACGCGTCGGGCACCATCTGCGTGCGGACGCTGTGCGATCACTACACCGATGCGCAAGCGTATCACGATCACAACTGGGGTGGGTGGCACGGGGTGAGTTGGGAATGGGGGGCGACGCGTGCTGGTGCGTATACCGTCTTGTACGGACGCGTATCGCCGGAAGACTCGACCGCCGGTGCCGCCCCGCTTTTTGTCTACGTGACGGACACGGCCGGATTTGTGGCGCTGTTTCGACCGAGACTCATACGCTACGACGACGCAAGAACGGTCACGACGCCAGATGGAGTGTTGCGCGTGCCCGCGCGCGCTGAACTTGCGGACGTGCGTGGTGCGGACACGCTCCGCATGCAACTGACCATCGACGACGCCGTCGCGACGGACACGCGTCGGGCCCGTGTGGAACGCGCTGATGGTCCTGAAGCGCGTGCGTTGATCCGTCCATGGTTTATCCAGATGGCGGGCGAGGCCGTGCTGTCCGGCCGCGTCCATGGGCGGGTCATGTCGGGGCGTGGTCGAGGATTTTTCGAGACGTATCGATAAGAGTCCGCATCACGCCGCGCGCGCGTCGAGCAGGTTGCCAACCGTGTGCGAGGACAGAAATTGCGTGAGTTCGTCGCGCGAATCGATGACGTGGTCATGCGCCCGTAGTGCCGGATGGAGCTGCGCTGGTTCGTAACCCGTGGGCAAACCATTCTTGCGGTTGACGACCCACGAATGCCGCTGGTCGCGCGCGCGGCCCTTCATCAACGTGCGTGGAGTTTTTCCAAGCATGGCGGCCACGGCGCTGTAGGTTGCTCGTTGTGATGCGGCATCGAGCGCGCTGAGAATCTGATCCATTTGCATGTCTGACATGTTGTAGTCCTTGGTGAGGGGGTTGAGCGAACGCGGGAAACGACACCACCATATTCGCCAACGCGCCCACACCATACATCATCAATTTCACTTGCAACCAGTCATCACATTGCGTCACATTGCCAGCGGGCACGCAACTGTTGCGTGCCCGCGCTACGTCATTAGTTGTAGCGTTCCTTCACGATTTTTACGGTAGCCGCCGAAAGCTGGCGATCTTTCAGGAGCATCTGAAGGCGAAGCGCGTCAGACCGGGCCTGGTTGCGCTGGCCAGCGTCCACGTTCAGCCAGATCGCGTCCACGAGTGCGCGGGCTTCAACGTCGGCGTCACCTTTCTGCGCGGCTTCAGTGGCAAGGCGATCAAGGATTTGAGCGGCCTCGCGCCCGTACGATTGTGAGTACAGTACCCGCGCGAGTCCAAGGCTCGCTTCCAAAGGCAAATACCCAGCGTCGCGATCGAGTGCCGCCGCCATCACAAACTCACGACGTGCGACATCGTACGCGCCGACGGACACGGCGCGCTGTGCGCTCGCGAGATGTTCGGCGGCGGCGCTGCGATCATCGGTTGGCGTAATAGTCGGCGCGGCGTGCAGTGCAATGCGCGTCAGAGTAATGTCACGCGTGAGCGACGGAGCGATCGACGCGGTGTGTAAGGCAACAACAGCGGATGCGGCAGCGATGGCGATGGCAAGCATGGTCAGTTCTCCTCTGATGCGTTCGGGGCAGACGTGATGATAGTGACGCAGGGCCTACATGTCTTCGATACGACCAGGCGTGCGCGCGGTGTCAACAGCGGGATCGTACGCGATTCATGCGGGACCAATGGTGATTTGCCGACGTCCGCATGAACGTTCAGTACTAATTTCTTACCGATGCAAACAGACACATCACCGCATTCGCGTGGGCCGCTGCGACTGGGCGCGCAGGGATGGAATTACGCGGCGTGGGTAGGCCCGTTTTATCCCCATGGCACGCGCGCGCCGGATTATCTCCGCACTTATGCGCGCGCGTTCGATACGGTCGAAGTCGATTCCACTTTTTACGCGATACCACCAGCAAGTACCGTTCGTGGTTGGGCATCACGCACTCCAGACGCATTTACCTTTTCGTTGAAACTGCCGCAAGAAATCACGCACGAACGCCGTTTCGTCGATGCCGTGGATCTGCTCATGACCTTTACTGATCGTGCGCGTGAACTTGGCGCAAAACTCGGTCCCATTCTCATTCAGTGTGGACCAGATTTCTCGCCGCTCGAGCGCAGTGTTCTCGAAATATTTCTCGCCGAATTACCGCGTGATGTACGCTTTGCCATTGAATTTCGGCAGCGTTCGTGGATCAGCCCCGAAACACTTGTACTGCTTCGCGAGCACGGCGTCGCGCTGGCGCTCAGCGACGGACGCTGGATTCCGCGCGAATGGTTGCTGAAACTCTGCGAGCAGCCGACAGCAAATTTCGCGTACGTACGGTGGATGGGTCCCGACCGAACCATCACCGACTATTCGCATGTGCAAATCGATCGTTCGGTCGAACTCGATGCGTGGGCCGACATGATCCCACTACTACAGGCGCAAGTGCGCGAGGTCTACGGCTACGTCAACAATCATTTTGCGGGGCACAGTCCCGAGTCGGTCCGCATGCTGCAACAACGGCTTGGGCTCAGTTCGGTAGACCCACGCTCCATCGGTGAGCAGGTCACGCTGTTTTGACCGCGTATGTACCTTTCAGCATGACTAACCCCGACACGAATTCGGTGCGACGTCCAACGCCCGACGCGCTGGAGCGTCTGCTACGCGGGCAATCGCGTACGCCGCACGACGTGCTTGGCGTACACGCGTCGGAGTACGAAGGCGTCGCGGGAGTTGTCATCCGTGTGCGCGACGTGCGGGCCCTGGCGATGTCAGTGCTCCTTGACGGGCAAACGTTCGAGATGCAGCAGGAGCACCTTGGTCTTTTCGTGCGCTTCTTGCCGCACTACGCGCCGTCGGTGCGCTATCGCCTGGCGGTCACGTACGCCGATGACACCGTCACGATCGATGATGCGTACCGTTTCCCGCCAACCGTCGGCGACGTTGACCT
>JAYTTR010000006.1:0-3209 GCA_043744935.1 Gemmatimonadaceae bacterium | reverse complement strand
CAAAAATCAAGATGCCGGTGATGCTGCTGAGCGGGTCGAAGGACGCTCGCATCGGCGCCTCCATGCCCGCACTCGACTCCCTCATGAAACAGCTCGGCAAGAACTACTCGGGAACGAACTACGAAGGAGCAACGCACGGATTCCTTCGCGCGCAGGACGATCCAAAAGCAACGCGTGACATGGCCGAAGAAGCAGCAAATGTTGCGGCTACAAAAGACGGATGGCCAAAAACCGTCGCATTCCTGAAGAAGAATTTGGGCGTCAAGTAGACGCGGTTGTGTTCGAGGCGGGAGCATTCACCCGCCTCGAACGCGTGCGCAGGTGCTGTCGACTCTGCCGCCTGATGCAACATTGGCATAGGGGATAGGGGTCAGGGGTTAGGGCATAGGTATGATGTCCGGGGCCTCCTCAACTCGGCGGGTGCAGAAGCGTGACTTCTCTCGTCGACACCAGGCAACGCTTCAGCAGCCGCAGTTAGACCCGCGAAGTTGGAGAAGTCATGAATGCAGCGTTGTACGAGTTTGTTACCGCGGCAAGCATTCCTGTCGCACACGCGTGTGAGGTTGGCGTGTATTTACCGGACACGTCGAACGTGCTCGGTTGGATTGAAGCCGGTGTGCGCACCACGTTGGTCGAGTGTGATCCGTTGATCGTCACGGTGTTGCGTGACCGATTCTCGGCGCACAAGCATGTGCGCATTGATGCCGTTGCCGTCGCGGATAGAGCGGGCGAACTCACGCTGTATCGCACCGCAGCATCAACGTTCGGGCAAAACGTACCAGACGCACCAGCGCTCGCGAATGACGGATATCAGCGTGCCGAGTCTGACACATTTACGGTGCGCGCCGTGACGTTTGATGCAATCGATGACGGAAGCATCGATGTGCTGTCCATCGATATTGAAGGCGGCGAATGGTATGTGCTACGACATTTGTGCAGTCGGCCCGCAGTGATTTGCGTGGAGACACACGGCAAGCATTACATCAATCCGTTCATCGAAGAAATTCGCGCATGGATGACGGAGCAGGGATATGGCGCGTGGTATTTCGATGCAGCGGATACCGTGTACCGGCGAGGGTGGAACGAGCCGGTGGCGAACCGGTCGCCGAAACGCTCGTGGTGGAAGCGGATGCGGCGCGGGACGTTGATCGGTACGACGTTTCGCAGGGAATAGGACCGCACACGCCGCAATTGACGCAAACCCTGCCTTTATCGCACGAGCAACGGCGCGCTACGCGGCCCTAAGACGTCGACCGAGTATACCGCGGCCAGACACGGTGTCTCCAGGTAATTGGCCGAGACTCCACACGCCGTCAAAATCAAACGCATCACACTCGCGCGACGCGTGCTCCGCGCGCTCGGCCAGGAAGAGCGTTTCGGCCAACGGGTGACGCATCGCCGGTCGTTGGCGACGATGATGTGCGCCGATGGCATCCGCCGCGTGCGCACCAAGTCCCCAACGATGCGCGGCAACGGCACCGAGCGGCTCGTGGAGTTGCTCGAGAGCGAGCGCTAGCCAAGCGGGTGGAAGTTCAACCGAACGTCGCTTCGCTGTACGCAGCGCAGAAATACGATCAAACACCACCAGTTTTCCGACGTCGTGGAGCAGTGCAATGGAAAAGGCTTCTTCCGGATCAGCACCAAATTCTGGCGCGATCAGACGCGCCAGCGGACCGGTGTTCACCATGTGTGTCCATACCGCAGTGAGCATTACGTCGTATGCACCACCGGGCTTGCTCAAAAGTCCGTCGACGCAACTCGCCAAGACCACGGCACGCGTCCCAGCCACGCCAATGCGATCGATTGCTGAATCGACACGCAAAATTGGAGCGAGACCTGCCCCGTAGAATGCACCATTTGCCTGCCGCAACAATCCCTGCACCAATGACGGATCGCGACTGAGTCGGTCGGCAAGTTCAGTGCGCGCAAGAGCCGCACTGTCGCAAATGGCCATCGCATCGCGAGCGGCCGCTGGCAATTGTCGCACGATTTCTTCGGCGGGTCCACCCAGCTGATCGATGAGATCAAGTACATCGGGCCACTTTGCACACTCCGAGTCTTTCTGCCAATCACTGCGCAGTCGTGCGAGCACATACGATGTCCGGTCAAGCCAGAATGCCGCGTCACGCGCACTCCACTTGGCCATGACGTCGGCGATCGGCTCATCAACGTCAGGCACAGGTGCGCGCGGGCTGGACATCGAAGTCGCCACTGTTTCGGCAGGGCGCGAGATATTGGTCGTGTGACCAAACATGCGGGACAGAAAACGAAGCATTGAAGGTGTTTGTTGAGAAGTGCCGGATGTACACGAGAGAGCGCGGGAACGCGCGTGAACCGGTGCTCATGTGCTGGTATCGGTCCGTCGCGCGCATTCTTAACCTGCTGTCCAACCGTCGACCGAACTGGTCTCGTCCATTGACAAAGCTGGATCGAAGTCGGAATGTCGTTTACAATGCCAACGTTCGTTATCGTAAATCCGCGTTCGGACGGTGGTCGCACGGGACGTGTGGCCAAAAGCGCCATTGCGCAACTCGGTGCGGCGATTGGCGTATTTGACGTGGCCTTTACAACACGACCGTTAGAAGCGACGACACTCGCGCGCGCGGCACTGGATCGTGGTTGCACTCGCATAATTGCCATTGGTGGCGACGGCACGACAAACGAGGCCGTGAATGGTTTCTTCCGCGACGGTGCGCCGATCAACGCGACTGCAGCGTTGAGCATTGTCTCCAGCGGAACGGGTGGAGATTTTCGACGTACGATGGGAATTGGTCACGGGATTGCGGCAAGTATTGCTCGGTTGCGTGACGTGCCTGCTCGTCCGGTCGATGTTGGGCACGTACGCTATGTTGATACGACAGGGACGCCGCAGGAGCGATATTTTCTCAATGTGGCAAGTTTCGGACTCAGCGGCGACGTTGTGGATCGCGTCGCGAGTGCGGGGCCGTCGCGCGTGTTTGGCGGTCGCCTGACGTATGTCTTGGGCGCGCTCAGCGCGTTGGTGCGGCATCGGCGGGTCAACGTGCGTATCACGATTGACTCTCACTACGATAATTCGGCGGATATGACCATCGGTGCTATTTGTAACGGACGCTTCTTCGGTGGGGGCATGATGGTCGCCCCAAATGCGCTACCCGACGATGGTCTGTTTGATGTTGTCTTGTTGCGTGCCACCACGCGTCGTGGTGTCGTTGCGCGCATGAGCGAAT
>JAYTTR010000005.1:0-3212 GCA_043744935.1 Gemmatimonadaceae bacterium | reverse complement strand
TTACCAACAAGCCCGCTGGCGCACCTGTCGCGGCGACTCGATGCACTTCATCCATCGTCGACTCAACCTCGACATGATGAACAAGCTGCGACAATCCGAGTGCACTCGCCGTCGGCAAATTCTCGCGCTGCACGTGCGACCTCAGCGACGATAGGCGATTGTCGCGAACACAACCAAGGCGAGCGCAACACGATACAACGCGAATACGCCGAAACTATGCTTGCTGACGTACCGCAGTAACACCGTAATCGCAAACAGACTGCTAATGGCTGCCGCAAGAACGCCGGCGACGAGCGGCAACGAGAGCCCTTCCGCACGAATGGCGTGCGGTACTTTCAGCACAACAGCCGCGAACGTGATCGGCATGCTCATGAGAAAACTGAATCGCGCCGCACTAGGCCGGTCGAGCTGCAGGGCGCGACCCGCCGTGATGGTC
Source organism: Gemmatimonadaceae bacterium (assembly GCA_043744935.1). Taxonomy (GTDB): domain Bacteria; phylum Gemmatimonadota; class Gemmatimonadetes; order Gemmatimonadales; family Gemmatimonadaceae; genus Gemmatimonas. The sequence goes on along the minus strand of JAYTTR010000005.1, from coordinate 2,776 downwards.
GACCCCGATCTCGACACGCCGGGGATCAGTGCCAACACCTGCGCGCAGCCCACCAGCACCGCATCGCGCATCGTGATTTCGTCAATCGCACGTACGCGCGCGCTCCATTTGTCGACGGCCCATAGCAACACGCCCATCACCAGGAGCGTTGACGCAATCAACGCCGGTGAACGAAACGTGGACTCGGCGTAGTCGTTCAATAGCAACCCGCCAATCCCGCCAGGGATTGTCGCGACGATGAGATACACCAAGCGTTTGTCGTGCACCGTTTCGATGCGACGGGTGCGGACGATGTTCCATGCGCTGGCTGTCATCTCGATCCACTCGTGTCGAAAATACCAGACCAGCGCGAGCAGTGTGCCGAGATGCAACGCGACGTCAAAGGCAAGACCGGGGTCGGGCCAGCCAAAGAAATACGGCGCAAGCGTGAGATGCGCCGAGCTCGAGACGGGGAGTAATTCGGTGAGACCTTGGATGACACCGAGTACTATCGCTTGAAAAAGGGTCACTTGGCGGGGGTGGCTGCGAGTGTGCGTTCGTAGAGGGCTTCGTATTGCGCAACAATGCTGTCTTGTGAAAAACGGCGACGCGCATCGCTCGCCGCAGCGTCACTCATCGTTTGCCAGCGCACCGGATCGGTAAGCAAGGCGATGCCTGCCGCCGCCATTCCGTCAATATCGCCAACGTCATGAAGTGATCCGGTGACGCCGTCCGTGACCACTTCGGGCAATCCGCCCGCGCGGTAACCAATCACGGGGACGCCCGATGCCAAGGCTTCGAGTGCACTCAGTCCAAATGATTCTTTGTCGCTTGTGAGCAAGAACAAGTCGGCACCGGCGAGTAGGTCAGCGATGGCGTCGATCTTTCCGAGAAACAGCACGCTTTCACCGACTCCCAGGTCGCGCGCTTCAGCTTCAGCTTCGACACGATCTGGTCCATCGCCAACCATCACCAGAACTGACGGAACGCGGTCGTTCATTTTGGCATACGCGCGCACCACATCACGCACGCGTTTCACGGGGCGAAAGTTCGAGATGTGCATCAACACTTTGCGCCCCGCAATCACGTCCGCAGGGATCGGGAAGCGGTGAAGCGCGCGATCAAATGTCGTGGGGTCGATGAAGTTGTGGATGACCTCGACGTTGCATCCGACGCAACCAAACGCCCGATACGTTTCATCACGGAGATAGTCAGAGACTGCGGAGACGGAATCTGACCGTTCGATAGAAAATCGTGTGATGGTGTAAAACGAACGCTCTTGTCCGACGATCGTGATATCCGTGCCATGCAGCGTGGTCACCACCTTTACATCACCAGCACCCTCGCGCAGCATTTCCCGGGCGATCCAGGCACTCGTGGCGTGCGGTATGGCGTAGTGACAATGCAGGATGTCGAGCTGATGATCGCGCACTACTTCATGCATGCGTACGGCAAGTGCGAGGTCGTACGGCGGATACTCGAACAGTGGATATCGGCCGACATCAACTTCATGAAACCACACACGCGGCAAGAAACTCGGTAGACGAAATGGCTGCTGATACGTAATGAAATGCACCTCGTGTCCACGCGCCGCGAGCGCGATGCCGAGCTCGGTCGCGACGGCACCGGATCCGCCATACGTTGGATAACAGGTGATACCAATCTTCATCGATCGTCTCCACGATCGTCGTCGTACCACGCGAGTGCGTCGGCCAGTGCGTTGGGTGCATCGGGATTGAGCCGCGTCACTGCACCCTCGTGTAGTTGATGTCGGAACCACGTGCGTTGCCGCTTCGCATACTGTCGAGTCTCGATGACAATACGCTCGATCGCGGCATCGCGAGTCAACATGTCGGCAAGATGGTCGCAAATCGTACCGTACCCACTGGCCTGCCACGCGGGGGCATCCGGAGGAATCACCCGCATCAGTTGTGCAACTTCCTCGGTCCAGCCAGCCGCAAACATCGAGTGCACACGTAGGCGAATACGATCGGCAAGCACGGGACCAGGGTCAACGACAAGATAGCGTGCGGCGCGGGGGCTCGCCTTCGCACGCACGGATGCTGCGGCGTATTCATCACTCAGTCGCACACCGACGAGCAACGCCGTTTCGATCGCTCGCAGATGTTGCGTTCGTCCGAGGTGAGCCCGCGCGGGATCTAACCGTTGACACCAACGCTCGATATCCGCGGCGCCAAGCGTCGTCAGCCACTGTTGCAACGCCTCACGCCGCGCCGTGTCGAACGGCGGCATTGCATCGAGTGGATTAAGCAGGGCACGCACATAAAAACCGGTACCGCCAACCACCATCGCGGGCCGACTATGCGCCGATGCGTCACGTATCCAACTCTCCGCATCCGTTGCCCACGCGTGCGCGGAATACCGCGCCGTTGCCGCCAGCACATCAATGCCATAGTGCGGCACGCGTCGTTGGTCTTCCGCGGTCGCCTTCGCGGTTCCGATATCGAAACCCGCGTACACCTGTCGCGAATCGGCGTTGACGATGGATAGCGGCCGCTCCTCCGCCAGTTGCAACGCCAGCGATGATTTACCGGCACCTGTAGGTCCAACGATGACGCGCAACATCACGGCACGATCACGTGCGGCCGAATCGCCGATCAAGCTCTTCCCATGCCAATCGCACAATCGTTGAGCGACCGTGCACGTCGTGCGCGGGCAATCGCGTCTCCGCAAGTGCGACATACAGCGCGCGCATTTCGCCGATAGACATCGCATCGCCAGCTTTGATGGCCGCTTTGCACGCGAAGGTGGCCGCCAATCGTTCGTGCCGCTTTGC
>JAYTTR010000004.1:0-3214 GCA_043744935.1 Gemmatimonadaceae bacterium | reverse complement strand
TAATCGCGAGCACGGTGCCTAGCGGATCATGGCGCACGCGCACTAACGCCGTTGCATCGTCGAGGAGTATCTGGTCGGCGAGCGCGCGCTCTGCCATTTCGGGCGCGAGTTCACACAGCGTCGCACACTTATCAATCTCCGCGCGCGCCGCGGTGATTGGCTTCCCCATTTCGAGCGTGAGCATGGCAGCCAACGCTTCGCGATGGTGGCGCAACGTGGCCGACAACGCGCGGACGAACGGTGCGCGCTCGGCAAGCGACCGTCGTCGCCACGATTGCTGTTGCTCATACGTCGCGGCGAGGAGCTCTTCGCGCTGCTCGGCATTGAGTGAGGCGACGTCTTGCACGAGCTCGCCAGTGGTCGGATTGTACGCGCGAAATGTCATGCAACGAAACTCGACACTTGACCTATGTGTGGTCAAGCGCCGAAGTGTGCACAGTGCCGCGCGAAACCACACTGAAATCTGGCTGAGGTACTTTCGTCGAGACAGAACCGGCGCGTGCACGAGACACTCTCGCGATCGGATGTGACGCGGCGCGGGCCGTCACTGCGGCAGTCAGTTTGCGTCGCTTTTTACGCGCGTAGAGCAATGTGTCTGCACGGGCGAGGAGTTCAACTAACGGCGAGTGGTCGGTGCATCGGACGCGCGTATGACCAATCGTCAGCGCTAGTGTGCCCTGTAGCTCGTGGGTCGCGTTGAATTGCGCCACGCGCTCTTCGATGCGGCGCTGGATAATGCGCGCGGCGGCACCGTCGGCATCGATGGCAAGCATCGTAAATTCATCGCCGCCCATGCGAGCCACAATATCACAGTCGCGCACCGTGCGGCGAAGCAGCCGCGATACGGCAATCAGCGCACGGTCACCTTCAGCGTGTCCAAATTGGTCGTTCAACGTCTTGAAGTCGTCGAGGTCGACATATAGCAACACAACATCTTTGCCTTGTCGACGCGCCACCCGTAACTGCTGTTCGGCGAGCGTGAGAAATCCACGTCGATTGTAAAGTTGTGTGAGATCGTCCGTCAAAGAGGCACGGCGAAGTCGAATCTCATCACGCTTGCGCGCGGAGATATCCTGGATTGTCACGGCAAGTCCGTCACCAGTCGGCACTGCCTGATGCGATAGCCAACCGGCCGCAAATCGGCGAGGATGCACGCGCACTTCTTCGATCAGCGCAGTATTGGTGACCATCGTGTTGACGTAACGGTCGACCGTATCGACGCCGAGCCTCGTCGCAAGATCGCGTCGCAGTAAGCGACCAACGAGTTGAAGCCGCGTATCACGAAGCAGTGCGGCACCACTTGGATTGATATCGGTGATTTCGAAATCGAACACGCCGCCATTGCTGTGCCGATGCGCTCGCAGCAGGACAACACCTTCGGTACTGGCATGCATCGCGTCGTCCAGACGACGAATGCGGTCGCGCAAATACGCTTTGTCGGATTGGAGGCGGTTGATTTCCCCGTGCAATAACCGCCAACCGACAATCACCACGGTGAGCGCAACAACCGACAGCAACGGCGCCATCTGCCCAAAGGTGACGCTGCCAATGGTTACGCCGAAGGTATCAAGCGATGCAACACCACCAGCGACGAGGAGGAACGCGATAGCGCTCCAGAACGTCGCACGCACCGCCGTTTGTTCGAACATGTGCTGCTCGGGGTTTGAGACCAGTCAAACAAAATTCGGGCCGCCGCAGAGCAGCCAGCACTCCTGCCATTGCAACCGTCATGCCAGACTCGACCATACATCATAATGTTTTATAAATCATCTAGTTTCAACGGCTTAGACGATTTTTGCCGGAGACATTCAAGCATTCATTGGTTCTCAAAGAGCAAATGACCCGGCAATGATTGCCGGGTCACGCGAGTTGAGAGAGCGCGATATTTCGCTAATCTGCTCCCAGGAGGAGTCGTTTTTCGAGCGCGGCGTAGCGCGCTTCACCGTTGGCGTCGGGGCGGAGCAGGGACACGAGAATGCCCGTTGCAAAGGACAAGGGGATGGTGACGATCGCGGGATTCTTGAGCGGGAAGAACGCGTGTGCGTGATGCAGCAGGTCAATCTGTACCGCAGGCGACATAGCGATCAACGTGAGCGTACTGACGGTGCCGATGATCATGCTGGAAGTCGCGCCGGCCGTGCTCGTTCGTCTCCAGAACACGCTGAGCACCAGCGCCGGGAAATTCGCGCTGGCCGCAATCGCGAACGCGAGTCCTACCATGAATGCAACGTTCTGCCCTTTGAACGCGATGCCGAGCACGATTGCAATCACCGCGAGTCCAATTGTCGCGAGACGTGCAACTTTCAACTCTTCGCCTGCCTTTGGCTGACCGCGTCGTATAACACTCGACCAAATGTCGTGCGAGATGGCGGCTGCACCGGACAGCGCGAGCCCCGCGACCACCGCGAGAATGGTGGCGAACGCCACCGCCGCGATGAAGCCGAGAAACGGACGCCCACCAAGAAGTTCGGCGAGCATTGGTGCGGCCATGTTGCCACCGGCGTCGACGGCTTTGATGGCGGACGGCGTCACCAGCACCATTGCACCAAAGCCGAGAACAAACGTCATCAGATAAAAGAGTCCGATAAGTCCTGTCGCTATGAATACGGAGCGACGTGCGGCGCGTGCATCGGGCACGGTGTAGAAGCGCATCAGAATGTGCGGCAATCCGGCAGTGCCAAACATCAGCGCGAGGCCGAGTGAAATAGCGTCCCACGGATTGGATACCAACTTCCCCGGTGCGAGCACACCAGCGCCGTATTTCGCCGCTGCCGCCGCGAAGAGTTGCCGAGGGTCAAAGTTGAAGCGACTCAGCACGAGCAGCGCGAGCGCTGCGGCACCGCCCAACAGCAACACGGCTTTGACGATTTGCACCCACGTTGTTGCGAGCATGCCACCAAAGAGCACGTACGCCATCATCGCGAAGCCTACAATGACGACGGCGCCTTCATACGGAATGCCGAACAGCAAGTGCACGAGTCCCCCTGCGCCGACCATCTGTGCAACGAGATAGAACGCGATGGTGGCCAATGTGCCGCCAGCGGCGGCGATGCGCACGGGCATGGGGTTGAGTCGTGCGGCGACGACATCAGTAAACGTGTAGCGCCCGAGATTTCGCAACGGTTCCGCAATCAAGAACAACACAATCGGCCAACCGACGAGCCATCCCGTAGAGTAGATCAACCCATCAAACCCGCTGGTGGACACGAGTCCG
>JAYTTR010000003.1:0-3225 GCA_043744935.1 Gemmatimonadaceae bacterium | reverse complement strand
ACTTCGCATCCGGCAACGCCCTGGCACGCTTCCCCCTGACCGCTCCCGTGACCGCTTCGACGCTCGATCCTCGCGTCACCGAACGTCGTAATCCTCGCACGACCGATATCGATCTGGCCTCAGCAGAAATGATCGTCGATTTGCTGAATGCCGAGGATCGTGTCGTTGCGGATGCCGTCGCAACGCAACGGATCGCGATCGCGCAGACAATCACGCACATCGAACGCGCGTTTCGTTCAGGACATCGACTTCTGTACGTTGGAGCCGGAACGTCAGGTCGGCTGGGTGTACTTGATGCGAGCGAGTGCCCGCCAACGTTTGGTACCGACCCGCAGATGGTGGTCGGGATCATCGCCGGTGGGGATCGCGCGCTGCGCACGCCGATCGAAGGCGCGGAAGATGACGCTGCCGAAGCCGCTCGCACCATTGACCAACAGCACGTTTCGGCGGGTGATGTCGTGGTCGGCATCGCGGCCTCGGGGACCACCCCATTCGTTCATGGTGCATTGCATCGCGCACGCGAGCTCGGCGCCACCACGGCACTGATCGCATGTAGCGAACCTCCGGCCGCAATGCGAGCAGCAGCGGATGTGTTGATATTGCCCATCGTTGGTCCAGAAGCGCTCACCGGATCCACGCGACTCAAAGCCGGCACGGCGACAAAAATGGTGTGCAACATGCTCACGACCGGTGCGATGATTCGCATCGGGAAGAGCTACGGCAACCTTATGGTCGACATGCGCGCGACCAACGACAAGCTGACGGATCGGGCTGAACGCATGGTGATGCTGGTGAGCCACGTGACTCGTGATGACGCGCGTGCTGTCTTGGCGCGCGCCGATGGTCGGGTGAAGGTAGCGATCGTGATGGCAGCATTGCACGTTGATGCGTCCAACGCGCAGCAACAACTTGACCACGTTGGCGGCGTCATTCGAAAACTGCTCAGCGACGCGCCCCCGCCGGTGATCGACGCGTGACGAGCGCCGGACGTGCATCAACAGACCTGGTGCTCGTCGGACTCATGTCCGGCACGTCGCTGGACGGCATCTCCGCTGCCGTCGCGAGCTTCTGCGACAACGCCGATGGAATTCCGCGGGCGACGCTGCTTGCATTTGTCCAGCGACCGTACGGGTCGGCGGAGCGCGGCCGGCTCGAGGCGGCGTGTCGGGAGGGAAGCGCGCGCGACTATTGCCGCTTGAACGTTGATCTCGCGGACTGGTTCGCGGATGCCGCAACAAGTGCGATTCGCGACGCGGGACTTGCACCGCGTGACATCGCCGCGGTTGCCTCGCACGGACAAACACTGTGGCATGAACCTGGACATAGCACGTGGCAAATTGGTGACGCGGCGCGCATTGCCGAACGCACTGGATGCGCCGTGGTCTCGGACTTTCGTTCGCGAGATGTGGCGGCCGGTGGACAAGGCGCGCCGCTCGTGCCAATGGCTGATGCCATGCTATTTTCGCACGCGCACGAGTGGCGCGCGTTGCAAAACTTGGGCGGTATTGGCAACGTCGCGGTGGTGCCGCCGTCGTCGAGCATCGCCAACGGAGGGTTGAGCACCGTTCGTGCGTTCGATACTGGTCCTGGCTGCGTAGTCATCGATACCGTGACGCGCGCGCTCTACCCACAACTGTCGTACGATGCAGACGGCGCACTGGCACGCGCGGGCACCGTGATCGATGTCGTCGTACGTGATACGCTCGCGCATCCGTACTTTGCACAGCGGCCGCCGAAAAGCACCGGTCGCGAACTGTACACGCGCGAATTTGCCGACGCGTTCATGCTTGCCTGCCAACACCATGGTGCCGCGAACATCGATGTCGTCGCAACGGCGACAGCCTTCACGGCACAGACCATTGCAGATCAATACACGCGTTTTATTCCTGAACCCATCGTCGATGTGTTGCTCTCAGGCGGCGGAGCAAAAAATCCAACGCTTGTCCGTTTTATCACCGACGCTATCAATTCGTGTGCAGTGATGAACAACGCGAACGCGCTGGTGGTCAGGCGTTTTGATGATGTCTTTTTTGATGGCGAGGCCAAAGAAGCAGTGGCCTTCGCACTCCTCGGCTATTTGCATCTTTCGGGACGCAGTGGCAATCTCCCCAGCGCAACCGGTGCGCGTGGACCGCGCATGCTTGGTGCGCTCACGCCCGCTTGAGTCTATCGAAATGAACCTGCAGCGCACATGAGCGAACAATCGCGGCGCGATCTCGCGCAGCTCCTTGTGCCGGTGATCACGTGGCAACCCATTGGCGGGTTCGCGAGTGCTCGCCCACTGATTGAGAATGCGCTCGCCCTTGGCGTTGGTGGATTCCAGTTTGTCGGTGGCGAGCAGGACACGGTCCGAGCGCTGGCGAAGGAGCTACAACTCAAATCACGACACCCACTCCTCATTGCGGCCGAACTGGAGCGCGGTGCGGGGCAGCAATTTGCAAATGCGACGGGGCTGCCCCCACTCGCGGCCATTGCTGCAACGGGCGATCTGGAATCACTCAAGCGTGCGGCACGTTTGACAGCACGAGAGGCGCGCACGATGGGCGTGAACTGGAATCTCGCGCCCGTGTGCGACTTGGATGTGCTCGCAGAAAACCCCGTGCTTGGAACGCAATCGATGGGGAATGACGCGCGCCGCGTGGCGGCGCTTGTCGCCGCGTGGATCGAAGCGTGTCAGGCCGAAGGTGTGCTCGCGTGCGCGAAGCGATTCCCGGGCACGGGTCGCGCCACGACGGACGCGCACCTCGTGACGCCGGTGATTGATGTGCCTGCGGATCAACTGAAGGATGTGGATCTTCAACCATTTCGTTCCGCAATTAGTGGCGGTGTCGCGAGCATCATGACATCGCACATGGTGTATCCCTCCCTCGATTCGAGTCGCATGCCGGCAACACTGTCGCGCGAGATGTTGCAATGGCTTCTGCGTCAACAGCTCAAATATGACAACTTGATTGTATCCGATGCGCTCACGTTGGCGGCGGTGACGCACGACCGTGATGCGGATGTGCGTACGTCAGCGGAAGCTGCAGTGCTTGCGGCACGTGCGGGGTGTGATGTGTTGCTCGATCCGGGCCCACTCGACGCGGCGCTCGATGCGCTTGAGCGTGCGCTCGACGATGGGACGTTGGATCCGGAGCGAGTGCGACAGTCGGTGCGCCGTCGTCTCAAGTGGGCACAATGGGCCTCTCCACCTAACGACTGGCGTCGACCGAGCGGTGCGGATAC
>JAYTTR010000002.1:0-3248 GCA_043744935.1 Gemmatimonadaceae bacterium | reverse complement strand
TTGTCGGTCGTGAGTTTGCTGGTTGCGGCGAAACCCCACGAACCGTCCACGAGCGTTCGCACGCCGAGACCAAACGTATCCGTGTCACTCACACCCTGCACGATACGGTCACGGGTGTTCACGTTTTGTTGACGACGGGCCGAGACGCGAACATCGGCGTACGAGGCGCCGCCGGATTTGGCAACATCAAGCGCCACTTGCATGAGCGCTTTCGTTGCGGGATCATCGAACGCATGATCAGGTAGCGACGTAGCGCGCGTAATCAGTGACGAACTCGCGGAGAGCGACGGCGAGGTAATCATGGTGCCGGCGGCCACAGCAGCACTGGCCTTGAGGAAATCGCGGCGGGAGCGTGTCATGAAGAGGTCACTGGTGTCCCGGGGTGACGTGACGCAAGGTACGGGTGAGGTGAGCGGTGCAATTTACTTCGAGTCCCCTCATTAGGGTGAGAGCCATGCGAACAGTATTTTACACAACGCGAACACATTTCTGGCCACTACGCTGGCGCGTATCGAGGGGGCCGTTTGTTGGCGGCGCGTTCGTCGCCGTTGCGCTGTTGGCGTGCAGTGCGGAGAAGAACGCGAGTACGCCAACTGAACCGAATTCCGCGCCGTACATGGCCGGTCGAGTTACGGCGATCACACAAACTGGCGCGAACTTTGGTACCGTGCGCGTTGAAACGGTGCCCGGCACGGCATCCAACGGACCAAAAGCAGTCGCCACCGTTGATGCCGTAACCCTGGTACTCGGCCGCGATGGAAAGCGTGGGGACTTTCGCACACTTGCCGCAGGGCAGTGGGTACGCGTGTGGTTTGATGGCGCAATTTTACAGACTTATCCCGTGCAAGGCTTTGCCAACGCGATCAAAATCGATTCGCTGGGCGTCACACCAGCGAATCCAACATCTAGCGCAACACCAAACGGCCGATGACCGATAGCGTACGCAGTGACGTGATTATCATCGGTGCAGGACTGGCTGGTCTCGCCGCCGCTGAGCGACTCGGCGCGGCCGGCCGAACGGTGATACTTCTTGAGGCGCGTGACCGCATTGGCGGACGCGTCCTCACCCATCGCGAACCTGATTTACCAGTCGCCATCGAGCTTGGCGCCGAGTGGATCGGCAATACTGGTGCGGTGCATGAGTTGTTGGTGCTGCATGAAGCCCCGCTGCGCGCGGCGCATGGCACGCACGTAATGCGGCTGTCGAATGGCACCGTCGTGATGGATGATGTCGATGCCGGCTTCACAAGAGTGTTGCAGCGATTGCGCGTTGGGCTCGCCACCTTTGCGGGCGACCTCACGTTGTACGAAGCGCTTGAACGCTGGTGCACCGACCCGGCACTCTTTGAAGAAACAGAAATGTTACTCGGCTACGTGCAAGGCTTCCATGCTGCGGATCCGTCGCGGGTGAGTGTGCGGTGGCTGCTCGAGGTGGAATCCACACAGTCGGCAAATGAATCTGAATTTCGGTGTGCCGCCGGTGCTATGCACATCGTGCACATTTTGCAGCAGTCGCTCTCGTCATCGTGCACGTTGCACGTCAATGCGGTGGCGCACGAGGTGCGGTGGCGCCCGGAGCACGTCGAAGTCGACGTGATGCAGAATGACGAATTGCGAACATATACTGCCGCGCAACTGATCGTGACCATTCCGCTCGCGCTGCTTCAGGCAAAACCCGACCTTGACGGTGCCATTCGTTTTGAACCACCGCTTTCCAGCAAGCGCGATGCGTTGAAACATCTCGCGATGGGTCAGGCCATTCGCGTGGTCCTGATGTTCGATACGCCGTTTTGGCTAACCCTTCCGGGTTTGTCGGACATGTTGTTCGTGCACGCCGTCGAACAGCCATTCCCCACTTGGTGGCGGTTTGAGCCAGCAAGCACACCGGCGTTAGTGGGTTGGCTTGCGGGCCCTGCGGCGAGCGAGATTGACACGACCAACGACACGCTGCTGCTCGATCTTGCCGTGCAGTCGCTGGCCCAGGCACTCGGGGTGGAAATGGGTGACGTCTATGCGCAGCTCCAAACGTGGTTAATGCATGATTGGTCGCGAGATGCGTTCGCTCGCGGAGCCTACACGTATGTACTCGCTGGTGGACTCACCGCACACGCAGCGCTCGGCAAAGTTCTCGACGGGACGTTGGTTATTGCGGGTGAGGCAACAGCCGGACACGGATATAACGCGACGATGGAAGGTGCGGTGCGCTCGGGTCGCCGAGCGGCCGATGCGTTGCTGGATGTGGCGCGAGGGTAACGGTCATGCTCACGCCACTCACACCGATGGAGTTTGCCCGTCGCTCTCGTTTGCTGTATGGCAATCGACTGGCGGTGATCGATGGCGATCTGCGTTACACGTATGAGCAGGTTTTTTCACGGTGTGATCGCTGGTCGCATGTGCTGGAAGTGTTTAGTGTACGACCAAAGGATCGTGTTGCATACATTACGCCGAATGCGCACAATCACAGTGGCGCTCGCGTGGTATGTGTCCACGGCAATTTTCTTTCGGTCGTTGATACGATTCGTGCGCAATGTCCGCAGGTAACGCATTGGGTCGCGCTTGAGGGTATGCAGCACGGTTGGCACGACTATGAAGCGCTGGTGGCTGCGGCCACGTCCGATTTTACTCGCGCAGAGATTGCCGAAACCGACTTGCTGACCATCAATTATACGAGTGGTACCACCGCGCGTCCGAACGGTGTGAGGAGCGGTACACGAATGCTGCCGGAGCCATCGTGACCAACGATTACCAAGTCTGTCATTATTAAACCTGATAAGTCAGTTCTTCCACGACACAAGATCCACGTTGATTCAGGAGGCGATTACGGTGCATAGGCGGCGATCCATCATAGTAATGCTACTGCTTCTCGCGCTGATGAGTGTAGTTGTCGGCGTTGCTTCGATCAAAGTATCCGGTCACGTGCGGGTTAGCGCCTTCGCTCCCCTGCTCGTTGGCTCCCTGGCTGCCGTACTCTCGCTAGCGATCTTCCAAGAATGGTCTGCCTCGCTCACTCGCAGGAAAAAGGCTCGAATTGTTCTTGGTATCATAGCGACTCAGTTGGGCGCACTGACGTTGCTCGCTCCGCTCGAAACGCCAGTCCGACTGACTGTGGAAGGGTTGGCGTTGGGGGCAGTACTTTGGAATCTCGCACCGCGGTTGCGACGAATCGGGTAACAAAGCGCTGTACTAACTAGATCGGACGGGGTGGCCCAACGGTTGGCCACGCCGTTTTCTTGACAGCGCAAAGCCGG
>JAYTTR010000001.1:0-3251 GCA_043744935.1 Gemmatimonadaceae bacterium | reverse complement strand
GCGACCATTTTGCCAATGCCGGGCACCCACACCAGCCGCTGGGCGTCCGGCGTGGCCAGCACGCGATCGCGCAGTTCCCGCTCGAGCCGGTGCACGTGCGTTTTCAGCAGAACGCGCTGGGCAAGATGGAGGTCGGCCTGCAGCCGGGGCAGCTCCGGCAGCTCCATGGGCGTCGCCACGTTGTATTTCTCCAGCAGGGCGCTGACGCTGCGCTGGCACTGCACGTTGCGCGTCACGAGGAGTAAGCGCGCGCGCAAGACGTCGCGGACTTCGCGATGCGTGTCGCTGATCATGTGCGCCTCCGGAATCAATTGCACGCGCAACAGCTGCGCCATCGTTGCCGCATCGACGGCATCGGTTTTCACTTTGGCATAACTGATCGCCTTGAGATACTTCGCGTGCGCCAGGCGGAGGTCAATGCCTTGCGGCACGAGCAGATCGCGGACCCAGTACCACATGCCGGTACACTCGCATACCGCTTGATGCGGCCCGTCGAGGGTCGCGAAGTACGCGGTGATCGCCGCGCGGTTGGTGGGGAGGTCGGCCTTGCGCACCATCGCGCCGGTCGCGTCCACGGTATGAATGGCGATGGTGCGCTTGTGCAGATCGATGCCAGAGTAGAACATCTTGGAGGCCTCCGAAGTAGTGGGATACGACGAGTATCTCGCCGCCGGGCCTCGTTGGGAATATCAATGCGTTGCAACTGCAAAGCGGTTGCGGAATGCTCGCTACGCTCGCGTTGGTTTATGATCGCTTGCAGTTGAACGCTAGTCGTTGCGGCTGTAAAAAAAGGGTGGTGAAGCTCCCGAGCACAGGCCTTGGGTTATAAGACGCGAAGACTGCGGGCTGTTTTTGCCCGGCTCTCCTTTGGAATCTGCCCAGGTTCTTGATTTAGCTGGTAGCATTGGAAATCTTGCCTTCGGGGCAGGGTGATGACTTGCGATGCGTTAGCGCGCGCCCCGAGTTCCCGTGATTATCCGTTGTCCTGCTCGCGAATTTCTTCCTGAAGTGCCTCAAGCTCCGCGATGACCTCAAGATCTTTCGGACGGCCGGCCGCACGCTTCACGCGAATGAGCCACGGCAGGTCGAGCAACTGCACCTCGCGTCCGAAGATTGTGATCGTGAGTGCATGCGGCAGAAGGTCGTCATAGTGTCCACCACCCGTGATTTCGCCAAGCAAATCGATCGCGCCGGCGCTCGTGGTGAGTGTGAAGTTGAGCCCCGCTCGCAGCGTGGCGGCCGACCACTCGAAGGGCAGTCCTGGCGGCGCGCCGCGCAGATACGGAGTGAACGGCGCTAACGCGTTGACGACGCGCGCCAGATTCGCCGGCGAGCGCGCATAGGAAATGTCAACGTCGTCGGTCAGTCGCGACGATCCGTGCGCTCGCGCGGCGACGCCGCCCACGATGATAAACTCCACGCCCGCGTCTGTCAGCGCGGTAAGCAATCGCTCGAGCTGTGTCATCGGCGGCGCCTCATCGCGCGCGCCGCGACGATGTCTTCACCGCGTTCCTGGCGAGTGCCGTCGCACGCTGCAGTTCGCGCCCGGCGCGCTGCCACTCGGACAAGGTGCGCAATCGCTCCTCGACCGACGTGCGCAGGTTCTCACGCAGCAACGTGCGGTCAACGTCGCGCTTGTATCGCTCGACCACGGCGTCGGCCACCGGCAACGGTTCGAGACTCACGTGCAACGAGAATCCCGCTGCCTCCGCACAGCGAGCCAGCGTCTCCACCGTCGGATTGGCATCCCCGCGCTCGAGACTCGCTATGGCCGACTGCGACGTTCCGACGCGCTCGGCTAGCTCGCGCTGTGTCAGATACCCCATGCGCCGGGCGTCGCGTATCAGTCGATGGTATTCCAGTATACTGTACATACTATCAATATATATGATAAAGAATACTCGTCAATGACTTCAGGGCATAGCCGTCGGTTACCAGACGGATGAGCGAACGGTACGTGGTGACGCCGTCGCGCGTCACTACGGAAACATCACGGCTTCGGGCACCATCATATCCGTCAGCGGTGCGCGCATTCCGGTGAGGCAAAGGAGTACGCCGAGCCGTAGCTTGGCGTCACACAGCGGTGAAGCGGAACTACGAAGCCTGAAGGAATTCCGACGCAACCCACCCGACATGGCGATTTACGCAGCGACAACCGTTTGGCGCCGGAATGGTGCCGCATTCACCGACAACAAGTACAGTCGCGCGCATGAGTGGCGCTTCGATGAGGGAGTGGTGGTACCCGCATCAAGCTCACCGCATGTGGTGCCGCTGCCGTACTCGGTCAGAGCAGCGGTCGACCCGGAGGAGGCGTTTGTCGCATCGCTCTCGAGTTGTTATATGCTGTTCTTTCTCGCCTACGCGGCGAAAGACGGTTTTGTCGTCGATGAGTATGTCGATGCGGCCGAGGGTACGCTCGGCCGCACTGCGGCGGGAAAGATGGCGATGACGATTGTTACGTTGCGGCCAGCCTGCGTGTTTACCGGTAATCGGCAGCCGACGCGCGAGCAGGAACTCGCCCTGCATCATCGGGCGCACGCGGAGTGTTTCATCGCGTCGTCGGTGAGCACCGCGATCGAGTGCATTCCGGGCGTGCGCTAGTCGTTCAAGACAAAAAATGCTGTTTGCAGCCACGCCTCCGTGTAATGCTATGCGTTCCGGTCGATGCAGACTCCCGCGCCAGGCGTCGGATTATTGGTTTCGGCGAGCGGAAGCGGCAGCGTCACGTCGGTTCCGTAGTTGCCACCCTTATGCCACGCGCCCGTTGGGAATACCGAACTCGCGGAGCGACTGTACTGCCGGATGAGGCGGCGCAGATCACCAGTACGTGTGCCTCGCCCAAACAAGGAGAACGCGCGCTCGCGAAAGAGCTGATCGACGCGCGCGTCCGCAGTGCCTGCATCAACAAGCGGTGCAAGACCCGTGAACGTGGCACGCAATGCGTTGAGCGTGGCGAGGGACGCCGCGGTGTTGCCGGCGCGAAGCTGCGCTTCCGCTTCGATGAGTCGCGCTTCGATACCCGCCACGATAGGCACGGAACTCTCGCGCGCTGGCCAAAGGCGTTGCACATAGTACGGTGTGCTGAGGTCGTCACGAAAGCCTTTGGTGACGCCAATGGTCTTGCACACGGCGTCGTTGCCCACGCACACCGGTACGCGCGGATCGTTTGCCGTTGCGAAGTTGAGGCCGTTGCTGCCTTCGTTCGTGCTCACGCTGTAGCGCCCTGCAACGTTGTTGTAGGTCCAGAACTG